>JANXTV010000467.1 GCA_025352185.1 Oligoflexia bacterium | reverse complement strand
CTTGACGACGGGAGCCAGCCCGTACTCGAGTTCCTGCGCGTATCCGCGGATCGCCATGAGAGGCTGGTTCAGTTCGTGCGCGATACCGGCGGCCAACTCACCTAAAGCCGCCATCTTACCGGCTTGGACGAGGGTATCCTGCGTCGCCTTCAGGGCGGAGTTCATTTTTTCGAGTTCGACGAATGCGTTTCGGAGTTCGCCGTGCTTCGTGATGAGTTCGCGCTCCATGCGTTTTTTCTCGGTGACGTCCCGGCAGAGTACGACCGATACGTCGGGACTTCCGTCCTGCGCGGTCATAATCCGCACCGAGAGGTCCACGACTCGGGGATATCCGTCCTTCCGCTCGATTGCGATATCCTCGTAGGTGCCTTCGCTGCTGATGATCTCGGAGGCGAGTGCCCGCGTACGGGAGGGCCCCTTCCCTTTCGGCGAAATGGAGATGAGCGGACGCCCGACGAGTTCGTCGCGCATGTACCCGGTCATTTCTTCGGCCGCCGGATTCACGAGTTCGATATTTCCGGCGCTATCGACGGTGATGAGCGCATCCGAAACACACTCAAAAACCGCCTTAAATTTAGCGGCATCCGAATCGGAAGAATACGGTGCGGTGACCGAGGCAGAAGCCGAAGCATTTTCGCGGCGATCGACTTTTCGGCGCTCCACGAACACGGGAGATCCTTCGTTCGTAACGAGCGTGAGCGGATGGCGTTTACGAGTTTGCATTCAGGAATGCCCCCGCTTTCTCCATCGCTTTCGCGAGGTCCTTTTCAATCGTCGTGAGATCATCGATCTTTAGCCCGAGGTCCTCGAGCATTTCTGCGAGAACCGTGCCCTTCGAGAAATCGCCCGATTTCCCGTAAGTCGTCGCGCCACCTTCGGCGTTCGCATTCTTTACGACCACCATATTCGCAAGCCTTACGACCTGAATTACTTTTTTTGCCGAAGCGAGCAGTGAGGCCATCTTCGCCACATCCGTATGGTGGTAGCGGATCGCCTGGCGGACGACCTGGGGAAGTCCCCACCGGGTCGCCATCATCTCGCCGATATAGGCGTGGTTCAGTAGGTCGTTTTCACGTTCAACTTCGATAAAACCTTTTTTTCCTTCGCGCGACTTCTTTAAGATGAACGTAAGTCGTTCGCGGTCGATTTCGTAAATAACGAGTTTACCGATGTCGTGAAGAAGGCCGCAGGTAAACGCCTCTTCGGGCTTAACGATCTTCCAGCGCTTCGCGATTTCCTCGCTGCAGACGGCGACCGCGAGGGCATGCATCCAGAAATCTTTCATCGTCAGCGACTCGTCTCCGAATTTCGAAAACATCGAGAAGACGGAGAGCGAGAGGACCAGCTGGGCTACGGTATTGAAACCGAGGAACGCGAGTGCCTTCTGCACGTCTGAGACTCCGCCCGGAACGGCGTAGTAGGAACTATTCACGAGCCGGAGGATCTTCGCCGTCAGGACCTGGTCCTGCTTTAAAATCATCGCGATATCCATACTGGTCGCATTTGGATCGGAAATGAGCTCGTTCACCTTCATGGCGATCACCGGGAGGGTCGGCATATCCTGAAGCTTCGTGAGAAGCTCCGCGTACTCGGCCGCCGTTTTTACGGTGAGTTCGGGCGCCTGCGTGACGTCTGTTTTTACGAGCTTCTGGGCTTGGGTCATAGGTGCACGTGCGCTTCCCTTCAAAGTCCTATCGGACACATGCGTCCAAACTTTTACCCCCATTCACAATTGCTTAATCTTTTTACAAAGATGGCCAAGGATTTGACGATTCAGGACCAGTTCCCCTTCCCGTTCGACCTGGCGCTAACGCGCTGCAGTATCTTTAGCTGCGCGGGAAATCTAAAAAGACCGGAAAACTCCGCGGATCCAGCCACCTTTCCACTTTTGGTTTCCAAGGCTTTGCGTTAGAAGCTTAAGTCTCCGTTAGTAACCATATGAATACCTTTGTGTACCGGGCCCGTCGAAAGGCAGGCGCTGGAGAGCTTTGGTAAAGCGGTCAAAATAAAGTGGGTTTAAAAACTCGCGAAACTAGACCCGATAGTGAGTAAAAAAATGTTGAAGAAGATGAAGTTAAAGAAGGGTGATCTCGTCGCAGTGATCGCCGGAAAAGACAAAGGCAAGCAGGGGAAAATCACGGAAGTTGTTCTGAAGGACAATAAAGTCGTGGTTGAAGGCGTGAACGTGGTGAAAAAACACCAGAAGGCCACCCAGCAGATTCCACAAGGTGGAATCATTACGAAGCAACTCCCGATCCACGCATCGAATGTGATGCTGGTCGATCCGAAATCCGGCAAGCCTACGCGCGTCGGAAAGAAGTCGACGAAAGACGGATGGGTCCGCATCGCTAAAAATAGCGGCACGGAAATCAAAGAAACGAAAGCGGCCGCAAAAGCCGCTTCCGCTAAGTAAGGAGCCTAAGTCATGTCTCGTCACTGCGAAATGACCGGAAAAGGGCCGACGACGGGTAACCTCGTCTCCCACTCGAACATTAAAACCCGCACGCGCTGGCTCCCGAATCTGAAACGTAAAAAATACGTCATCCCAGAACTCGGACAAACCATTTCGGCTCGTTTCTCCACGCACGCGATCAAAACGATCGATAAGCAAGGCGGTTTCTCCCGCGCTCTCCTCCTCTCGAAGGATGACGGCCTGTCGGATAAACTCCTCCACGTGAAAAAACAGCTCATTAAAGCGCTGAAGAAGTAAGAGGTCACACCATGGAAAAAATTGGAAAATTAACGACTAAAGAAGATACCGGCCCTAAAAAAGCAGCCGGAGCCCCGCGTGCCGAATACGGCGGCGGTGGTGGACGCAGTGGTGGCGGCGATCGTGGAGATCGCGGCGACCGAGGTGATCGTGGAGACCGCGGAGATCGCGGCGACCGTGGCGATCGCGACGATAAAGGGGGCGGCTCTTGGCGCCGCCGCGAACGTCCAGCGATCGATCTCATCATCGATTATAAGGACATCGAAACCCTTCGCCCTTTCATCTCGGAAGGCGGACGGATCGTTCCTTCGCGCGTAAACCGTTTAAATCGCAAACAGCAACGCGTCCTTCAAGGTGAAGTAAAACGCGCTCGCCAACTTGCCCTGCTGCCGGTTTCTGACCGTCACACGGCGATGCGATAAGGAAGGATGCGATCATGAAACAAGCGATTCATCCTGAATATAAAGAGATTCTCATTAAAGATATGTCGAGCGGATTCACTTTCGTGACCCGTTCTACCCGCGTTCCGACGGAAACGATGGAACACGAAGGCAAGACGTACCCGGTGATTAAGGTCGAAGTTTCCTCGAAGTCTCACCCGTTTTACACGGGCCAAGAGCGCATCATGGATACCGCGGGCCGCATCGAGAAGTTTAACCGCCGCTATAACAAGAAATAAGGCGAGGATCATAACGAATGGCAACTACTTCAAAAGTGAACATGAACAACAAGAAGAAAGAGCTTTCCGAGCGCTACCGTAAGGTTCGCGCGGAACTCAAGGCTACGGCCTACAGCCTGACGGCTTCGGAAGAAGATCGTCAAGCAGCGCAAAAGAAGCTCCAAAAGCTTCCCCGCGGTTCTTCGAAGGTCCAATATCGTAATCGCTGCGCCCTCACCGGTCGCCCGCGTGCTTACCTCCGGAAATTCGGCCTCTGCCGGATTAAATTCCGCGAGCTCGCACTCACGGGAATGATTCCAGGTGTGACGAAAGCGTCCTGGTAATCGGTTTCAGAAAGAAAAAGGTAAAAAACCATGGCAGTTCCTAAGAAAAAAATCAGCCGCAGTCGCCGTAACATGCGCCGCTATTCTTGCGCGTACCAGATCGATCCCGTCGCTTTCACGACGTCGGCCGACGGTACCCAGGTTCGCACGCACACGGTGACTCTCGAAAACGTCGCCGCTTACGTCACCGCACGTAAAGCCGCAAAATCCTCGAAAAAATCGACTTCGAAATCGAAGTAATTCACTCGAGAATTGAAAATTTAAGCCCTCGGGAAATTTTCCCGGGGGTTTTTTTTATCGATCCCACTCACGTTCCATTTCGTCACCGTTAGACCATGACTCACGTTGACATCCGCCGGGCAAACCTCTAAACCCATGCCCTATGAAGTCACTTACCCTCGCTTTACTTGCCCTTTCTCTCTTCGGCGCCACCTTCGCCCACGCGATGGAATTCACGGTAAAACTCGCCTCGACCCAGGAAAACTCGAACGGGAACTACGTGTCGAAGCCCGTCCCGGTGAAGGGATCGAAGACTGAAAAGACGATTTACGAAATCACCCCCGCGACGGACGAAGTCGAACGGGACCTCTTCAATAACGACTGCGGAGACGGCGTACGATTCTCGGGTTCGATCCTTTCCCGATCGACCGAGTTCGACGATGAGAATCAACGTCGCGGAAACGAAACGATTAAAGTACTCGTTCGCAAAGTATACGGCTGCCGCCAACAGAACTAAAACGGCGGGACTCGATGAGTACTACCTCTAGCGGAGAAAAAATTTCCTTTACGAAAGTCTGCGGAGTACTCGCGCTCTGCTTACTTATTCTATTCGTAATTGGGCTTATCGCTGGAAATGCTTCGGCCATTGAAACCCGTTTCCATTCGCCCCGCGAGACGAACACTTTTCCGCTCCGCTACATGGACGAAGTCCCCGAGGCTACGAAGATTCAGCTCGAGAGTGACCTCGAACGGTTTTTCTCCATGACGGGATCAAACCCATCGCCGCTCTATAAGCAAATCTTTAAGGCGATGAACCGTAAAGCGTCCCAGAAATGGTTTTTTAGCCGCGTGAGCGACGTCGGCCAGAACCTCTGCACGAGCGATAGCGCCGTCGCTTGTGTGCTCTCTGCTTGGGATAACTATATCTTCCTGAGTCCGAACTACACGAAGTTCGACCACCCCGCCGTGGCGCGGATCATGGTCCTCTTCCACGAAGCGCGGCATACGGAATCCGGAAACGGTTTTTGGCCCCACGCTACTTGTCCTAAAAATTACGTCGACGAAAACGGGAACCCGATGAAGAGCATCTGGACCGGAGCGCCTCTCGCCTCCGAAAAAGCGTGCGACCTCGATGAATTCGGATCCTACGGGATCGCGACGATCCTCCTCCTGAATATCGCCTACCACTGCGATAACTGCTCCGCCGAAGACCGCCGCGAAGCGGAAATCTACGGACGCGACCAGCTTCGGCGGATCACGTGGAAACCCGCCGCGGATCGCATTCGCGCGGACCTCGGAATTTAGTTCGAAGCGGGTCCTTACCCATCAGTTTATTACCTGAACGGCCTCAACCCCGTCATCGCGGGAAGCTCCAGCGTACGGCTCGTCCCGCGCGGAAGACCGAACCGAGGGGATCCGGGAGCACTTACGTTTTTCAGGGTAGAACGGAGCGCATCCCGACGCCGACCATCTAAGATTGCGTAAGAATCTCCGTAATCGAGTCCGAGAACGGCGGCCTCCTTCGCGTAATCCAGAGCCGTACGGCCGCTATCATCGACGCCCCGGAGGTCGAGCTGTTTCGACTTTAAGAGGACTTTCACCACGACGGCACATCCGTTTTCGGAAGCACGCATGAGTGGCGTCTGGCGAGTGAGATTCTTTACGTTCGGATTCGCACCTCGCGCCAGGAGTAGAGAAACGACCGGGTCATTACAGTTCGTCGCGGCGGCGAGCAGCGGAGTCACGTGGTCATCATTCTCGAGATTCGGATTCGCTCCCGCATCGAGGAGGAGCTTTACGATTTTTTCGTAGCCTCGAATCGAGGCGACCAGGAGGGGCCCCGTTCCGTATTCATTCGTCTCGTCAACATTTGCGCCGTACCGAATCGCCTCGGCCGCAATCTTCGTCCATCCCTCGAGGGCGGCCCCCTTTAATCGAAGAGTCGCCGTCTCGCGGTCAAGGATAGGTGTGGGCACATCATCCTCGGACCCATGAGCCTCGGCGAGGAGGCTGAAAGTGGAGACGAGCGAGAATAAGGCGCTATAAACGAGCGCTTCGTTAAAGATTTTTTTCACGTGTCGCTCCCCCCGGAGTGATCGATTATTTACGCACTAAGGATAACTGCTTACTTTTACTTAAGACGCTCGAGAAGTTTCTGCTCGTCGGAAGCTTCATGAAGCTTTACCGAGTTCATAGAAGTCGTTCGTCGTTCCTTTAGGTACTTCACGAAAACCCGTGCATTCATTCCGGGAGGTACGAAGTCAGTCTCCCCCTGGAGGATTACCCGGGGGTATTCCCTCATGCGCAGTGTGATTTTATTTCCATTTGCGATCCCGGCGGGCTCCGAACCGCGAAAGGCCGTGAAGCTGAGAATCAGCGTACCCCGGTGGGTGGTAATCGCGGTATAGGTCTCCGAAAAATCGAGTTCGTTCGCCCATACGGCGCCTTCTGAATCGTAGATCGTCACGCCCTTACCCATGAGTTTCATCTTTCCGATCGTGTCGACCTTTTCGTCGTTCGAAAGTTCGGGAATAAAACGAATGACGACCCGTTTACCGGGAATCCCTTTCACCCGGTAATTAACGGGCGCGAAATCCGTGATCTCTACCGTCTCGCTTCCGATCGGATTCTTAAAGTCGCGTCCCACACCCGTTTTCGAGTCCATTTCCTCTTCGGAAAACTCCTCGATCTTTACCTTAATTCCGCCGTTTGCGTCGATCGTCCATTCGTGGCGAACTTTAAAGGATCCGTAATCGGTGGAATTCGAACTCCAGTCGCGTTTTAATTTTCCGTCCTTATTAAATCCGGAAAGGACTCGCGATTCACCGGTCGGCGAGAGAACATGCTTTCCGTCTTCGGACATCACGAGTGCTTCGCCTCGAACTCGAAATCGCTCGACTAAGTCGTCACGTTTAAATCCTCCCGCGTCCGAGCTCTCAATGAATACGGCGCCCAGAAAAAAAATCAGGGCCGGAATGAACGCGGGGATAATCAGATATTTTTTATACATAATTTAACTTTCGTTTGAAAATCTACTCGAGGTGAATTCGGATGACTTCACGTTCTTCATCCATCGTCAGCGGCGGAACGGGATGATTCGGTTCGATCTGACTAAAGAGCATCGTTTGTCCGGCGCTGTATCGGTTTTCGGTGAAGTAAGCGCCAATCGCGAACCCCAGTCCCGCGGCAACTCCGACCTGCGCTACGGTCCGGAGTACGAATCGGATGACGTTCGCGCGAGGT
>JANXTV010000445.1 GCA_025352185.1 Oligoflexia bacterium | reverse complement strand
AGAGGCATAGTAGGGCGTAATACCCATGTTAAACATTTCGTGCGACTGAGCGAACGCGTCACGCTCCTCTTGAGTCACATTTATGACTTTTTCAAGCTGGTCCATGGATTTAATGCGCTTTTGCTGCTGCCAGATCCAGTTATTCCAGTCTTTATCTTCGGTATCTTTCCAAACATCCGGGCGTGGGGCCGGTTTGAAACGATCGCGAACCGTATTTTTAGTGATGATTTCGTAAGCCATAACGCGAGACCCCTCGGGGCAAGAACCCCGTAAAAAAACGATGAAAGCCGACTGGAATAACTGGATCTGGCAGCAACAGAAGCGGGTTAAATCCTTCGAGCAGCTCGAAAAAGTTTTAAACGTGACGCCCGACGAACGTGAAGCCTACGCGAAGTCGAACGAGATGTTTAATATGGGGATCACTCCCTATTACGCGTCCCTCATGGATCCGAATGACCCGAATTGCCCGATTCGACTTCAGTCGGTACCGACCATGGGGGAGCTGACGGTGCGGGAGATGGATCTCGAGGATCCGCTCGGCGAAGAAAAAGACATGCCCGTTCCGGGAATCACGCATCGCTATCCCGATCGCGTGCTTTTCTACACGACCCATAATTGTCCGGTTTTCTGCCGGCACTGCACGCGGAAACGGAAAGTTTCGGACCCTTCTTCGGCGGCCGCGAATAAGCAGCTCGAAGATGGCCTCACCTATATTTCGGAGCATAAAGAGATTCGCGACGTCGTGATTTCGGGCGGCGATCCGCTTTCGAATTCGGACGATCGTCTCGAATATATTCTTTCCCGCCTTCGCGCGATGGAACACATCGAAATTTTCCGTCTCGGTACGCGAAATCTCGTCACGCTCCCGCAGCGGATTACCGATTCCTTCGCGGAGATGCTGACGAAGTATCATCCGGTTTTCGTGCATACCCACTTTAATCATCCGAAAGAGTGCACCCAAGAAGCATTCGACGCCGTCGCCCGACTCGTGAATCGCGGCTGCGTGGTGAATAACCAGATGGTTCTTCTGAAGGGCGTAAACGACGATCCGAAAATCGTGAAGGAACTGAATCATAAGCTCCTCATGATGCGCGTCCGACCTTACTATATTTTTCAGTGCGATATGGCGCAGGGAATTTCCCACTTCCGCACTCCCGTCGAGAAGGGCCTCGAGATCATCGAAGCGCTCCGCGGATGGACTTCCGGAATGGCCGTTCCCCATTACGTCATCGACGGTCCCGGAGGCGGCGGAAAAATTCCTCTCATCCCGAACTACGTCGTGAAGCGTGAAGGGAAGAAGTGGACCCTTCGGAATTATAAGAATGACCAGTTCGTCTACGAAGAGCCGTAGGCGACGAAGGCGGAAGCCTATCGGAGGCTCGCTTCGCGAGCTGGACGCAGCGACTGAGGCCGCAGGCTGAAAGGCTCGCGCAGCCGTCAAAAATCTATCAGATGGTTTCCCACCTCGAATCAGCGAGAATCCATGAATGGATTTTCGACCCATTTTTGGCGGTCTCTTAGTAACTGCGTTATTTGCGTGCGCATCACTTCCCGACCCGAAATTTAAGAAGTACGCTTTTCCTGAGCAGGAAGTTTTCGTTGATACGAAGCCTTCCCGTCGATTTAAGGTCGTAGGCCCGGTCCGCGTTCGCGTGAATTTTAATTCGCTGAACGCCGAGAGGGAAGATCAGGATTTATGCCGGAATTATTTCAACAAGGGCGCCGCCGATCTGCTGAAACGAGCGAAACGCGATCTCCACGGAGACGCGGTGATCGACGTGCGTTCGGTGGTCTACTACATGGACGGAAAGTCGAAGAAATTTACGACGCCCGAATGCGCCGACGACGGCGGCGAGGGCCAGGTCCTCATGGAAGGTCACGCAATTCGGTACCTTCCGGAACCGAAAGTCTCGCCGACGCCGAAATCCGGATGACGGGGAATCGAGTCCCAGAATGCGCGTAGGTGTTTTCTCCTCACTCTTTGCTCTACTCGTTTTTTTCGGCCTCGGATGGGCGGGTTCGAACTGGATCCGTGCGCGGTCTCTCGTCGAAATGCCCGCAAACGAAGGAAGCGATCTGATTTCGGTCGGAGCCGCTCACGCCGAAAACCCCCACCGAGAGGGAAAGCGTTTACCGAATGTATCCCCGGGGGACTCGCGCTTCGACATCGGTTCCGAAAAGAACCGTGAAAATTTAGAGGCCACGATTCGCGGAGTCCCGTTTTCTTTTCTGAAGCAGATTTATCTCGAACGCCAAGACAGCGAATGGAAAAAAGCCGATCAGCGCTATAGTCGCCTTCCGCTTGAAGACGAACAGGCCCAAAAAAAGCAGACGGAAGAGCTCTTTAATTTATTCCAAAAAAACTCGAACGGCGGGAGTTTCTTTATCGCGCAGTCGGAGTGGACCTTTCGCGGCGGAAAACGAGTTCCGGTAATACTCCTCGCGCGGCTCTATTCATCCCGTACGGTCGATAAAATTCCGAACGGATCCACGCCTTACGAGAACACGACTCCGGGGGATGCGGCGCTCGCCACCCAGGGTTCCGAACTTTGCTATAGTGCCTCCGTTTACTTTAAGGTGGGCGGTGAAAACGAATCGGGAAGGTACGCGAGCGAAGGAACGGGAAGTTGTCTGCGCTGGCCGACCGTCCGCGAGGGGAAGCCGTATGTTCTCTTCGAGAA
>JANXTV010000420.1 GCA_025352185.1 Oligoflexia bacterium | reverse complement strand
GCCCCGGATTGAATATTTAACCGACGAACGGGTCGGACTCTGTATCCTCTCGAATTTAACCGATGGAAAACTTGCGGTAGCGGAAGTCGTAATCCGAAATATCGATCCGGTGGTCGGAAACGGAATCGTCGAGGCGGCTCTTTTTGCGGTCGTCGATCCGTACCGAGCCGCGACCCATAATAAGGGCGTATTAAACGGAATCGACCCCATTTTGATTGCGACCGGAAACGACTGGCGGGCGGCCGAAGCAGGAATTCACGCCTACGCGGCCCGAACCGGAAAGTACCAACCGATCACGACCTGGAAAATGGAAAGCGGAAATCTCGTCGGAACCTTTCGGGCCCCACTCTCGGTCGGTACGGTCGGGGGGGTTACGCGCACCCATCCGACGGCGAAAGTCGCCTTAAAGATGCTGGGAGTAACGCGTGCGGAAGACCTCGCGAGGATTTGCGCGTCGGTCGGTCTCGTCCAGAACCTCGGCGCCCTGAAGGCCCTTTCGACGGTCGGGATCGTCCAGGGACATATGCGTCTTCACGCCGCGAATCTCGCGATCGCCGCGGGTGCCGATCTCCACGAAGTCGGAGCCGTCCGGGATCGACTGAATATCGTCCTCGAAAAGGAAAAGAAGATTAACCTTTCGAACGCCATCGAGATCCTCGAGGAAATTCGGCGAAGCGGAAAAAAGGACCCCGCAAATCTCCATTAGGAACCGATGTCCCTTACGATACCCGGAAAAGTATTTTTAATCGGAGAGTACGCAGTCCTCGCCGGCTTACCCGCCTGGATCACGGCGGTAGCGCCCCGGTTTTCTTACGCTCCCGAAAATGGGAAAGGTATTCCCCTATCACCAGAGAGTCCGGCGGGAAAACTCATCGGGAGTCTCGCTCCGAACATTCCGGCCGGGAAATGGGAAGGGAACTTCATCGATCCGTGGCGTGGGCTCGGCGGATTCGGGCGTTCGACCGCCGAATTTGCGTGCGTCGCCTACGCCGCCGGAATGAGGGACCCGATCGACGTATGGAATAAATACCGAGATCTCACCGCGGGTGACGCCGCGAGTTTCCCCCCGAGCGGGGCCGATCTCGTCGCGCAGTGGTCAGGCGGGACGATCGAGTGGGATCCGGAAGCGAAACGAATCACCGATCTTACGGCGGCCGTCTCGCGTTTACCCCTTCTCGTTTTTTCCGCGACCCACCTGGAAAATCGAAAAACCCTTACGCACGTTCACCTGGAAACCCTCTCCGTCGCCAGGGACCGCGAGTCGTTCGTGGCCGAACTTCGAAAGGTCCTTTCGCCTTCTCTCCAGCGCGCGGGAGCCGGTTTACGTGAGGGAAACGCGTTTGAAATCGGGAAAGCGTTTTCAGATTTCGCTTCCGCCTTGAGTTCGCTCGGCCTCGAAGCGGGGATAGTGAAACCCGAGCGCGAGGCCCTCACCCGAATTCCGGGTGTCCTCGGGGCGAAGGGTTGCGGCGCCCTCGGGACCGACGCGATGCTCGTGATGGTAGATTCCCTGGAAAATCATCGAAGAGTAGATGCGATCATCGAATACGCGGAGCGAGAATTCGGATTAAAGCTTCTCGCCCGCGGACTCGTTCCCGAACGGGGGATCGGATGACGCCCTTTCGAATTCTGGTGCGGGCGCCGTCGAATATCGCCCTCGTAAAGTATATGGGAAAACTTCCGGGTAATGGAAATCTTCCCGCGAACGGTTCGGTTTCACTGACGCTCTCCCAGCTCGCCACGACGCTGGAAATGACGCTCACCCCGAGCCCGACCTGGAGTCGGAGGTGGATGCCCGGCGTACCGAAAGGGGGGAAGGGAGATTCTCCAGCACTTTCTCCGGCGGGGGTGGAGCGCTTCCTCGGTCACTTCGATCGTTGCCTATCCCGGTTACCGGAAATTCTCGAAAATTTTAAAATTCCTAGTGCGGTTCCGAAGTGTGGGGAAGTCGTCATTCGCTCGGCTAATTCATTTCCGGCGGCGGCCGGGATCGCTTCGAGCGCATCCAGTTTCGGGGCGCTCACCCTCGCGTGCGCGGGATTCGTCGCGTACGGTTCTAATGAATTCCAGCGGCGCTTTAAAAGTGATCCACTCCTGCGCGCGGCCCTCGCGAATCTTTCACGCGAAGGGTCCGGTTCGAGCTGTCGCTCCTTCGATGGCCCGTTCGTCGTCTGGGAAGGTGAAAGCGTAAAGCGGATTTCGAGTGCTCTGCCGCCACTCTCGGATCTCGTGGTCATCACCGCCGCGGAAGAAAAAAAGGTTGGGTCGAGTGAAGCCCACGCGCGCGTGCGTACTTCTCCGCACTGGGAGGGGCGGGCCGCTCGCGCCGAGGCACGTCTCGCAGCCGCTCGGGGTGCCATTTTAAGAGGGGACCTAAGACTGCTCTCGGATATTGCCGACGCCGATTTCCGGGATATGCATCTGCTCTTTGAAACTTCGGTGCCTCCGTTTTCATACTATGCCGCCGGCACGACTCGGATACTCGATTTCATCGAAAGCCAGGACTCCGTCTCCATTACGGCGACGCTCGACGCGGGTCCGAATGTTCACGTCCTCGTTCCCCAGTCGGAGGAAGCACACTGGAAGCGAATACTCTCGCTGGAATTTCCGGAGTATCCGATTCTCGTGGATCGCGAGGGAACGGGCGCCGAAATTCT
>JANXTV010000409.1 GCA_025352185.1 Oligoflexia bacterium | reverse complement strand
AGAATTTGAAACCGGCGGGATCCTCGCCGACGACATGGGTCTTGGGAAAACGATCCAAATCCTCGCTTTTCTCCTCGGCCGCTCGGCGAAGAGTAAAAAACCGTGCCTCGTGGTCGCGCCGAAGTCGCTCACTTTTAACTGGATCGACGAAGCGACGAAGTTCGCTCCGAGCCTGAAGGTCGTTCGTTATTCGGGACCGGGACGCGCGGAGCGCCTCGCCGAAATGCCGAACTGCGATCTCGTGGTTACGACCTACGGAACGATGCGGACCGATATCGCGAAACTTCGTGAAATCGAATTCGACGTCGCGATCGTCGACGAAGCACAGGCCATTAAGAATTCGAAGTCCCTCGGGGCACTCGCGTGTAAGAAACTCCGCGCCCGCCACCGACTCGCCCTGACGGGTACCCCGATTGAAAACTCGATTAAGGATCTTCTTTCGATCCTCGAGTTCACGAATCCGGGGCTCCTCAGTGCGTCGCCCTCGAAAGACCTCGCCCTCGACACTCAGTCGATGCTCGCGAAAACGCTGAAACCGTTCATGCTTCGCCGGACGAAGGAGAAGGTGCTTACCGAACTCCCTGAAAAATCCGAACAGGTCCTCTTCTGTGAAATGAGTCCGACCGAACGGAAATTCTATAATGCGATCCGCGATAAATTCCGCGCTTCGCTCGCCGAGAAAATCGATGCGGGCGGACTTGGGAAATCGAAACTTCACGTTCTCGAAGCTCTCCTTCGCCTCCGTCAGGCGGCTTGTCACCAGGGGCTCGTGGATCCGCGCCGAAAAGCCGAGCCGAGCGCAAAACTTCAGCTCCTTTTAAACCATATCGAAGAAGTCACCCAGGAAGGGCATAAAGCCCTCGTGTTCTCCCAGTTCACGAGCCTCCTAGCGCTCGTCCGCACCGATCTTGATGCGAAGGGGATCACCTACGAATACCTCGATGGCCAAACGACGGACCGGAAAACTCCGGTCGAGCGTTTCCAGACCGATCCGAATCAGAAAGTTTTCCTCATCAGCTTAAAGGCCGGCGGTACGGGATTAAACTTAACCGCTGCCGACTACGTCTTCATCCTCGATCCGTGGTGGAATCCGGCCGTCGAAGCGCAGGCCATCGGCCGAGCGCACCGCATGGGCCAGAGCCAAAAAGTGTTCGCCTACCGTATGATTGCGAAGGGCACCGTCGAAGAAAAAATCCTCGAGCTCCAGAAAACGAAAAAGGATCTCGCCGAATCGATCATTTCCGAAGACCAAGACTTCATGAAGAAGATCACCCGGGAAGATCTCGAACAGCTCCTGAGCTAAGCGATGGACGCGGGGAAGGCGCTCGACGCATTCGTGGCCGAAAATCTCCTCGGCTGGAAGAATCGCGATGGAAAATGGTATGCCGATGGTTCCGCCACGGCCGAGGCGCTACCCGCTTTCAGTACAGATTTGAACTTCGCTTGGACCGTCACAGATTTTATCTGCGATAAAGGTTTTCGGCTCCAACTCAGCGGGGCCCGTATCTGGCAGGCACGTTTCTATAAATCCCAGGCACGAACGCTCGAGACGCAGGCGCTCGACGCGACGGGAAGAACTCCCGCGGAAACGATCTGCTTAGCCGCACTTGCGGTCATGGGCATCGGACTTCCCGGAAAAACTTAGGGCTCGAGTAAACTCGGGTATCCCCATCCATTCGCCGCCCCGCCCGACTGCTCACCCGTCAGGTATTCGTAGAGCGTAGGGGCCATCGAACCGTTCACCGCGCTACCGATACGGTGGTCGAGCTTCACGCGTTTTCCCCAAAAACCAATGAACGCGTCCTTTTCCATAAAGAGTTCGCCAGCGTGCCGACCCGGTACGAGCGAGTTATAACCAACGTATGGAGCCGGAAAGAGATTCATCGTGCCCGCACTTTCAATGTCGTAAAGGTGCGAAAGCTGAACGACGGAGTCAGGCCGGGGGGTAAAGGAAGCAAGTTCGCGCCATTCCCGTTCGTTACACCAAGTCGATTCGACGGCGGGAACCGCTTCGCGGAGGCATTTTCGGAGTAGGTACTGATGTTCACTTTTTTCGGTCGACGACATTTCCGATACCGCGTACGGACTCGGCGTACGCACCTGAAGCAAGTCCGAAGGAGAGGAATAAAAAATTCGCTCACCCCGGCGTATAATTACGGCATCCGACTTATTACCGTTACGAAGTCCTACTGCGCGGACTACGCCACCGGAAGGAGAACAGGGTTCTTCCCTTACGACGAGAAAGTCCAGCGTCGTATCCAGGCGTTTTAAGGATTCGTCGATCATATTCAGCGAACGCCCTTCGAGGAGTAGGTATTTCTGTAACTCAGAGTAAACGGGCTGGCGTTCCCAGTTTTTATCCTGATCGAGAAAAAAGTCGACCATGTAGTTTCCACCCGCCGTCGACGCGACGACCACGTCGAATCCGTGCTGGGTAGGCGGATGCACGGGGTCGGTGAGTTTCGGCCCTTCGCCTTCGTCAGAAGAAATCTTATTCACTTTTATTACGAAACCCTCGTCAATCAGGCTTCCGAAAACCGCTTTCTCTGGATTTAGGAGGTAACGCACCGGCGTTAGTCCGTGATCCCCCGCCATTGCGAATACGGTTCTCCGGGCCACCCCCGATTTATCGTAAATTTGGGCGAGGCGGGAGAGCCAGTAATCGAGGCGATTGAGCTCACCCGTAGGCGAAATGATTTCATCGCTAAATGGACCTTTATAGTGGGCGAAATGATCTGGCCACGGGATAAAGAAAGTCAGGAGCTGCGGCATCGATTCATTTTCAAGTTCCGCGATCGCATCCAAAATACTTGTGAGCTTCTTCTGATTTCTATTCCCGCTTTCGGTTCTACGGGCAAATTTTTCTTTAAGGTGGTGAAGCTTAGCCTGATTCTTCGACCGGACGGAAAGATCCCGAAGGCAAAGTATCTCTCCGAAGTCCCGACTACTTTCTCCAAGCGCAATATTTACGAGCGGATCGATACTCCAGTGGTATCCCTCCTCGAAAGGAGCCATGCAGTTTAAAGAATCCATTTCGGGAAGTCTTTGCGCAAGCGTTCGCATCCCACCCGAATGGGCAATTGAAGCCTGAAGAATCGCGTCGTTTCCAAAAAAATAATACGCACGGTCCTGCTTCCGGTTGATAAAATGCATGTTCACGATATGAGTCGCGCCGACTCCCTCGACCGGGGCCCCCGTTTCGATGATCGGAATATTTCGAGCAGAAATCGTCGGTGTCGTAG
>JANXTV010000376.1 GCA_025352185.1 Oligoflexia bacterium | reverse complement strand
GGCGACTACCTCGCGAAAATGATGTTCGCCGAAGCCCACCGAGTTCTCGTCCACGGTGGAAAGATCGTCGTCATCGGAAATACGCACCTCCAGTACCAAGTCCTCTTAAAGAAGGTCTTCGAGAACAGTCACGTGCTGGCGACGAACGCGAAGTTTCTCGTCGTCGAAGCGGTGAAATAACTCGCTAGGCGGGAAAGCCGGGCGGGACCAGACGCTACTCGAATAAAGAGCTACCTGTATTTTAGAAACGCTTCAGGTCCATCTGTCAGAAAAATCGCGCCTTCCCCGAATCTCGGTTCGTTCTTTCACTCCTCGTGGTTCGCCTAAGATGCTAAATTAAGAGAGATGCCGGTCCGCCTGCTCGTCCTCATTTACGCAATCCTATTTGGCGTTTCTCCCGGCGCCGACGCTGCGTCGGTAACGAAGTCGAGTTGCGACGCTCGTGCTTCAGAAGAAAGCCGCTTCGTGTTTCCGTCCGCGGGAGATGCAGTCTACGATGATTTACTCTCGGCTTTCATTACGGCGGAGATCACGGGCGAGGACCCCGAAGATCTAATCGCACTGGTGAACGCCTTTGCCGATAAGGGAAAAGACACGGAGAAATTTAGAAATGACGCCGAGAAAGAAACGGCGATTAAATACGTTAATCGCGTCCAAGCGGTACTCGACGGGAACGACCCACCCCTAACTCCCGCACTGCGGTCCGATCTTTATCTCGCACTTTCCCGAGTCGCCGGACAACTCGGAAAAAAACTAATGAGCGCCGATTACGGAAAAATAGGCCTCGGCTCCTTAAAACTCGCAATGTCGACGAATCCGTCGAGTCGGCCCGCCGTCCTCGCTTACGCGAAATTAGTCGCAGGTTTTACGGAAAAAAACTGGGGAAACCGGATGGTCATCCAATCCGCACTCGACATTAAAATCGCGGACGAAGTAAAAGTCGCGCTGAAAAAAACGGCGGGAATGACTGAACTGGATCCGAAAATTCGCAAGGCGCTCGAGGATTTCTAAATTACCGCCGGTCGCCGTCCAGCCGCGGGGCGGGAGTTTAACCCCGCCCGAGCGCAACTTTTTTACGGGACTCGACAAGGAGAAGGATGAACCCCTTACCCTTTCTCTTTCTCCTGGCACTTCCTTCCGCTTCCGCCTCCCCCGCACTCCCCGCGAAGGCTCGTCTGCCGCTTCTCGCCGCCGCACGGCGACTTCAGGATTACCGAAACGTACGTGGCCGCTTCCCTACGACCTACGAGGGACTCGCGGTCCTAGCGCGCCGAGATCCTTCGGAACGTGTCGCGCGGGATTTTTGGAAACGGACTTTCCACTACGAATCCGACGGCGAACATTTCCTCCTCCGCTCTTACGGACGGGATGGAGCGCCGGGAGGTACGGGCGAGGATGCCGATCTCACGCTCACGGATGCGGATATCCAGACTCCGGAATGACTCACTCCGCGCGCGAGGGAATTTCATCCATCCACTCGAGCGCGCGAACCGCCCACCGAGATTCGAATTCTTCGCGCGTCCCCGGCGCTTTTTCGAGGAGAACTTTAAACTCCGCCCCGAATTCTGGATGAACCGTAAGGATCCCCCGGAGGCCGCGTCCGTACGCGACGGTTCCCGGCTGGCGCTCCCATCCGGCGATCAGGATATCCACGACCTCGCGCGTATCCGCCGAGGGACTCCCATCCGCGGCGGCCAGTCCCCGCGCGACGGATTCGCCCCAGTGATCGAAGAACGGCGCGGTCGGGATCAGAAACTCCGGGGAGCCGCGCAGGCATTTCGGCTTCCGAAGCGCGAAGTGGCGATGGTTTTCGAGCGCGAGCGAACTCCCTTCGATCTTCGACTTATAGAGCTCCCCCGCCACCCAAAGGCGCCCGAGGTAGCGGAGTTTTTTCTCGGTATCGAACGGAAGGCTCCCTAATTTATAAAATTTCAACCGGAGCGGATCGCCTACGGAAAGCTCCCACATGTCCATCACGCGGTCGAGGTCCCCGAAATTATGCGCGAGGCTCGCCGCCGCCTTCAGGCAACCGAGTCCGTCCTTCGCCCGCCAGAGGGAACCGAAGATTTCCGAATGGCGATCCACTTCGGCAGTGATCTCCGCGAAAACGACCGCACGCTTTTCCCGAGCCGCGGCGCTTGAATACTGGCCCAGGGCCGCATACGCCGCGGTTGCCACCGTAAACCATTCGCCGAGGTGTCCGCTTAAGGCTTCGCCCTCGAAGGGAGTCCCCTTCGCCCCGTAGGTATACCGAGTCGAAACGAGCGTAAAATCCCACTTTCGGCTCTCGAGCACGAGATCAACCATCTCGAAAGCCGTCTCGAGCGCTAGGTCGCGAGGCCAGAGCTTTCGGCGAATCTGGTTATCGACGTCGGTGGGCACCGGTGTCCCACACGAAAGGTAGTGGGCCGAAAGGCAGAGCCGGAAATAATCAAAATGAGAGAGGTCGGTTATCCCCCCGCGTTCGAAGTTTCGAACCGTAGCCGTAGGTTTAAAGCGCGCGAACTCACCCGAACGCCCGAGTAGGTAGGGCATCGTATTCAAAACTTGCGATAGGAGGAGATCGGGTGCGATCCCCCGCGGGTGCGTACTCATTTTCCTCGGAATACCCTATTTCGATGGAGAATTAAACCCGAACGCCGCCCTCCCCCCCGCGGGTTAAACGCTAAATGTCGGATCTACGCAGAGAATCGAACGGATGATATCGACGAGAATCTGCGACTCCGTTTCCTGGGCAATGCGAACCGCCGTCATCGAGTCCCGATTTAAATCCACGTAAACTTTCTTCGAGTACGAATTAAAGTAGACTCGGAAGGCATGCCCGAAAGTGGGAGAAACCGTGTGGGGATGTTCCTTCGCGCGTAAACACTCGGCGTATTCGTCGCTCTCGTCGAACATGCGAAACGAACAGCGCTCGAGGCTCTTCATGATCCGGTCTCGGGCCGGAAGGGCGATCCGCACTTCTTCTTCGGCCAGCTTTTGATAAATTTCGTCGAACCGCCTGAGAATCGCGACCGGAATTTCATCCACTTCAAATCCTTCGAATGAGGTGCTCCCGGGACGTGCATGTCCCTAGAGTGGAAGTGGGGTTTAAATAGTTTCTGTTAAATAAATAGGCGGGTCAATAGACTAGCCGCGAAATGCTAACTCTACTTCCCTCTTGTCTCCGTAAACCCCACTATTTCCCGGCAGAATTCGCGAAAGCGTAAAAAAAACGGCGCCCGGTAGTACCGGAGCGCCGAGATATTGACCCTATTTAAATACCTACGCCGATTCGGGCGGATTCGCCTACTTATGCGTGATCAGGACCGGGATCGATGCCAGTGGCGTCGACTCGTCCGAACGAAGCACGATCGCGCCGCGAGCCAGGTACGCTTTCGAGAGGAAGAGTGGGGACTTCAGAATCGCCGAAGCCGCCATCATTTCCGCCGTGAAGGAGTATTCCGCTTTAAAGTTCGGAGCCGCACCGCTCAGGGTGAGGTTTCCGGCTTCGGCCGCGAGGATTTGATTCTCGTCGGCTAGGAAGTTCCCGCCGTCTTTAATGGCGTAACCGTTCACACGAATCGCGTAGAGGAGTGCTGGGTCGGGAGCGAAAATCGCCGCTTCGACGTCCGTAGCTCCGCCGCTGTCCGCGACGACTTCACACTTCGAGAGATCCGCTTCGGTCGTACCGGCCGCGCACTCGAGAATCTCGAGATCGATATCGTTCCCGGGAGAACCGCCCGTCTGGACGAGCACTCGCTGAACGGCGGCATCGTATTTCCGAAGTTTTCCGAGTGGGCCATCCACGATCGTCTGCTCGCCTTTCTTCACCGAAGATTTTTCCCGGTGGAAGAGGGCGTTTAGAGCGAAAATCGACTTCTCTTCGCTTGGCGCGAGTGGAAAGGAAGCTTCCTTCAGTTTCCATTCGAAGCTTCCGCTGAGGGCCGACTCGTCTCCTTCGACCATCGCCAGGCTCGACTCACCTACCGCGTAATCGACGCGGAGTTTATAGGCGCTCTCGGCGACGTTAAAGATTCCGAGAAGATGGAGGTCCCAGATTCCGGCGGCGGGCTTCGTCCGAGTTAGGACGATTTTCCGCTGCTTATCCGAGGGAGCGCCCGAGCCCGTGCAGTTTGCCGCACGCAGGGCCGCCGTACCTTCCGAGGC
>JANXTV010000359.1 GCA_025352185.1 Oligoflexia bacterium | reverse complement strand
GCCCGTTCTTTTTAAATTTCACGTACTCCGCCGCATAGAGCGTTTTCGTCGCGCCCGTGTATTTTCCGGTTGCGGGGTCGATCTCGTAGAGAACGAATCCGGAATTTCGGCCGACGAGACCCGGGAGGCGGATTCTTGACGACCGATGAGGAGTTCCGGGGTCTTACCGTGCGGCGAGGAACGCGACGTCGCCCGCATTGGAATCCACGAGGAGGGATTCGGGTTTAAGCGCGAGGACCTGATTCTCGAGTCCCGCCGCTTCCTCGGCGGAGGCGACCGGCAGCACGACGCGGAGGTAGTTCGAAGAATAGCCCCCGACGTAAATCCGGGCTGGGTCGGGTCCCTTCACGGGTCCCTCGATGAGGACCCGGTCGAGGAGTCTTCCGTGCGCCCGAAAATCGGCGAGTACCCGTGCGTGAACGTCTTTAAGTCGCTCGAGACTAAGATCGCGAAGAATTTTTGCCCGGCGCACGCGCTCGGATTTCGGAACTGAATTCGGTAAACGAGTGGCGGGCGTTCCTTCGCGTTCACTATAGGGAAAGACGTGGAGACGCGTCCAAGGCAGTGCGCGGAGCGCTTCGACTCCCGCCTCGAATTCTTCGGTCCCCTCGCCCGGGAAACCGGTAATCATATCCATGCCGGCGAAGACTCCGCCGATCGGCGCGGGAAGTTCCGCAATCGTGCGGAGGGTATCCGTCATTTCAACCGACGAATATTTTCGCTTCATGAGCTTCAGGACTTTCGAGTGCGCGCTCTGGAGGGAGACGTGGAAGTGGGCGCAGAGGCGAGGATTCTCGGCGTAGATTGCACGGAGCTCGGGAGAAATTTCGACGGGGTCCAGCGAAGAGATACGGAGCCGTTCGAGCCTCGTTTGCGCGAGAATTTCCCGAATGAGATTTTCAAGCTGCGGTTTACCGTCGGGGGAAAGGTCCGCTCCGTAATCTCCGATATTCGTACCCGTGATCACGATCTCACGAATGCCCTGTGCGACGAGCGTACTCACCTGCGCGACGAGCGCCGCGCTCGCGAGGCTTCGACTCGGTCCACGGCCATACGGGATAATGCAATACGTACAAAACGAATTACACCCCTCCTGAATTTTTATAAACGCGCGAGTACGACCCGATTCTCCCCGGAGGTGGGCCGGCGGGAGTAGAAACGAACTTTCCGGAGTCGCCCACTCGCGGTCCATCGGATGGCGGGAAATAATTTCGGAATAGTCGCTCACTCCGCCGAGCAGCACCCCTTTTCGAATGCCCCGCTCACGGTTCGCGCTCGATTCGGATTCGATCGCGCCGAGAACGAGCTCGACTAAGCGGTTCTTACTTTGATTTCCCACCACGAAGTCGATTTCGGCGTCGCCGGCGATTTTCTCGGGCGCCACTTCCGCTCCGCATCCGGTCATCACGACTCGAGTGTCAGGGTTTGCTTGCCCGGCCCTTTTCGCCATCTTACGGCTTTGCTTATCCGCTTCGTCAGTTACGGTGCAGGAATTCACGACGCAAAGATCCGGCGCTTCGCCCGGCATGGCCGGTAACCAACCCCGCGACTGGAGTTCCGCCTCGATCAGTTGGCTATCGTAAAGATTCGCCTTACAGCCGAGCGTTTTTAACTCGTATTTTTTAGGCTTTGTTTCAGTCTGCACGACGGAGGTTTATTCGTATTCAACCGGCTTTTCAATCGGCAACTGGGCCCCGGAAAGTCTCGGAACTTCAGCGATTTTTCCGGCCCCGAGCACCCGAGGCCCGTCGTAAAAGACGAGAATCATCCCGGCGTCGAGACCGACCAGGGGTTTCTCGAGCTGGAGCTCGGCGAGCGCTCCCGGGTAAAGCGTGAGCCGCCCGGGCGCGACTTCCCGAGAAAGGCCGCCTAAAACCTCGACCTTTAAACCTCGCACCATCGACTTCGGGGGAATGAACCAAACGAGGTCGGCGATGAACACGTGAGCAACGAGCAGCGCCGAGGGTGGGCCGAGGATGAGGGTTCGGCTCGCGTTTCGGATTTCGAGAACGGCTTCTCCCGGGAAGTCGGCGAGAGCGTCCCCGACTTTAAAAAAAGGAATTCCCGCGTGGTCGGCTAAGGTAAAATCCTCCACGCTCCGGACGGGACCTCGCCGGAATGTCCCCTCGGGCGCGCGTTCCTGGAGGCCCGGGGTCGCGAGCATGCGTTCGGTAAATTTCCACCGCCCACGTCCATCGTGATCGGCCCGGAGCGCCGCTAAACTTTCCGATTCGGGAATCGGCTCGCCGTCCCGCTCCTTCGGGAGCAATCCCATTTCCTGGGCGAGCCGAAGGAGTCGATCGATGGACACTTCTCCGATTGGGAGGATGAGTCCTTCGAGCGCGTCGCCCGAACGTCCGGCGGGAATACGCGCAAACGTTGCGCTCTGGTCGAGGGGCATGCCGGTGTCCGTGTCCACATACTTTAAAATTCCGGCTGGCTTTTCGTCGAGTTTTCGCGCCAGGTGTCCCGTCGAAAAATTCGCCGCTTTATAGTCGTGGGCGAGTTCCGCGAGCTTCGGAATGAGGAATCCGCTGACCCAGTCGAGACTCGGGTTCACCGGACTGCCGGTCAGGGTCGCCATCCAGAACGGGTCGTAAACTTTCGCCAGGACCTCGTCCGTAACATCGATCACTTTCAGCGGAATATCGATCCCCGCACAGAACTTTTCAATCTTTTCGAGATTCGATTTACGGAGGGCAGTGGGAAACTCGACAGGGTTCAAGCCGATCTTTTCAAGTTCGATGAAAAGGTGAACCGCCACGACGTCGTAGTCCTGATTTCTTAGAATCGAAGCGGCAACCTGGGAAAAAATATTTTCATCGACGGCCGCGATAACCCGCGTGCGCTTAGTGGACTTCATTTCGCTTCAGGATGGCTTCGAGCGCGGTAAGCAGTCCATCTAAATCTTCCCAGGTATTACCCGCGTGGAGCGATACGCGAAGTGAGTTCAGAGCGTCGACCCGGTTCATACCGAGCGCAAGGAGTACGTGGGACGGTTCGATCGTATGGCTAGCGCACGCCGATCCTGAGGAGACCGCGTAACCGCGGATATCGAGTTGCTGAACGAGAGAGAGTGATTTCGGGAGGCCGGGTAGACTGAAGTGAGTCAGGTGGGGGGCGCGCGACTCCCCCGACTGCGTAATGATCGCACGGGGAACTCGGCGGAGAAGTTCCGTTTCAAAACGGTCGCGGAGTTTCGAAAGGCCCTGGATACCGTGGAACACTTCCTCCCAGCGCTCGGAGAGCGTTCGAATGGCGAGGATTCCCAGGAGATTCTCCGTGCCTGGACGCGTGACGTGAAGGCGCTTGCGGTGAAGGAGTGCACCGATACCGGAAGGCGCCCCAAGCTTATGACCCGCAATCGCCACGAGATCCGGAGCCCCCGTCTTCGAGAGGTCGAGTTCTTCTTTCCCCCAGCCAGCAACGTAGTCCGTTTGCAGGGTCGGGGTAGAACGCATTAATGGGTCGCTAAGGATATGCGAAGTTATAATCCCCTTTAAAAAGGCCGACTGCACACGTCCCGTCTCGTTATTCACCCCGATGATAGAAATCAGATCCGCACTCCTGGCTTCCGCCGGGATCTCCACTTCGCCATTCGGATTCAAGGGGAGGAAATGAACCACTACCC
>JANXTV010000280.1 GCA_025352185.1 Oligoflexia bacterium | reverse complement strand
TCCGTCATGAGTACCGTCGCCGCCACTCCTGCGTCTTTTCCCACTCCGGCCGCAGAGTTTAAGTTATCGCGTGAATCGAAACTGATCATCGCGACGGCGGTACTCGCCTCACTCCTTGAAATTATCGACACGTCTATCGTGAACGTCGCGATCCCGACGATGATGGGGAATCTCGGCGCTACGCTCGAGGATATTTCCTGGGTAGTCACCGGTTATATTATCGCGAACGCGATCATCCTGCCGCTTTCCGCTTGGCTCGCCTCCCGGATCGGCCGCCGGAAGTACTACATCACCTGCATCCTCATCTTTACCGCGACGTCGGTGGCGTGCGGACTCGCGCCAAACCTCCAGACGCTCGTCATCTTCCGAATTCTTCAAGGTCTCGCGGGCGGAGCCCTCCTCCCCACTTCGCAGGCCCTCATCCAGGAGCAGTTCCCCCGCGAAAAAGCGGGAATGGGTTCGGCCATTTACGGGATGAGCGTGATGATCGGACCGACCCTCGGTCCGACGCTCGGCGGTTACCTCACCGATCACTTCGGCTGGCGATCGATTTTTAACATTAACTTACCCCTCGGACTGCTTGCCGCCTTCCTGGGATTTCTCTATATCCGGAACTTTTCGACGTCCCCGGGCGCGCCGCCATCGACCCTCCCTATGAGTGCGGTTTCCGCGGATCCGTCGGTCGTCGCCGCTCCGAAAGCAAAGGGCTCGATCGACTTCATCGGACTCATGCTCCTCGCCGTCGGGATCGGATGTATGCAGTTCGTACTCGAGCGCGGCCAAGCGGACGGTTGGTTTGACGATATGGGAATCATCGTTTGTACGATTCTCGCCGTCATTGCGGTACCCGGATTTATCCTCTGGGAATTAAAAACCCCCGATCCCATCGTCGACGTTCGTCTCTTTAAGAAACCGATCGTTCGCGCCGGCACAATGTTAATGTCGATGACGGGCTTCATGCTCTACGGACTGATTTTTATCCTCCCGATTTTCATGGGTCGTCTCCTCCATTTCGACGCGACCCAGACGGGACTCATGTTCATCCCCGGCGCGATCGTGACGATGATCTGTATGCCGTTCGCGGGGAAGATGCTCCAAAAGGTCGACGCCCGGGTTCTCGTCCTCTGGGCAATCGTCATGGTTACGACCATGTTTTTCATGATTACCCACTTCTCCGCCCAGACGAGCCAGACGGGCGTTTTCTGGGCCCTCATCGTCCGGGGACTGGCGATGGCATTTCTCTTCGTTCCGATTAATGCCGCCGTTTTAGGGAGCTTCCGCGGTAAGGAACTCGGCCAGGTTGCGGGACTGATGAACCTCCTCCGCCAAACGGGAGGAAGTATTGGGATCGCGCTCATCGGCACTCTCCTCGACCGAAACTCGAAACAGAACTCGCTCGATCTCATTGCCCGAATCACACCGTTTGATGTGGGGGTGCGGGCTTCCCTGCCGCCCACCACGAATTTCGCGCACCTCCCGACCGCGTCCCTCATGGCGCTCGAAAACCGGGTCGACCTCCAGGTCTTCGTGATGAGTTTCACCCAAATGATGTGGGTGCTTCTCATTATCTTTCTATTCGCGCTCATTCCACTCGTCGGGCTCCGTGCTCCGAAAGGTCCGACCGGACCGATCGATATGCACTAGAACCGAAAATCAGTACCAAAAGTCCCGGAGCAGCACGGCTTTCGATGCGACCGGACCTTCGTGTTGATACGCGCCTTCCATAAAAAACGCTTTCGCGGTGGGGAAGGTATCTATCCAAATCGCTAGGTTCTCCGGTTCATTTTCGAAAATGCCTTCGACCCGACCCCCTTCCGCATCCACGAGTGCAAGAATTTCGGAAGTCGCCCGGCGTTTAAAGTCCGGGGATTTTTCGGCGTCGGGCTTTAAGTAGAGAAAACTTTCTTCACCCTCTCGGAGCAGGCCCCGGCGGGAAAGGAACTCGGCGGTGGCGGCCCCTTGCTTTACGATACTCCGACTCGTCACAAAATAGACCTCTGCCCCGAGGCGCTTTAATTCACGAACGTAGGCTTGCGCACCCGGCATGAGGCGGTCCGAACCGAGTATGAGGTCTCCCGAAAGGTACCGAGTGAGCGAAGCCTTCGATACGGCTTCAATCGTCGCGTCGTCCTTTACTCCCGAGCTCCGGAGGTACGCGTGATCATCGTATCGATTACGCATTCCGTAGAGAGTAGCCAGAGAGAGCGCTCGGAGTGCGGGACAGTCCGACGGTGCGGGCGCGGACATCGCCCCACAAATCTCATTCACGGCATCCTGGAGGGCAGCAAAGCGGCGGGGAGTAGAATCGACGAGCGTTTCGTCGAGATCAAACACGAACGCCGCTCGGTGACCTAAAGCCGCCGCTCGGTTAATCATTTTTTCGAGGCCCACGGCCTGCGAATCTCCCGCGGTTGCGGCAGATAGGGAAAGAACCAGTAATGACAGAACCAATAAAACCTTCATGAGCCACCTCCCAGGGTGCGGTTAAAAAATGGGGGGCGCCGGCGCTCGAGAAGGTTCATCGCAGACTCTTTAAATTTATGGAAAGATATAAAAGTATTGTTTATGATAACTTTAAGTTATGAATCTTTTACACCTCGAGCAGTTTTATGAGGTCGCCAGGGCGGGCAGCGTTTCGACAGGAGCACGGAAGCTCCGACTCTCTCAGCCCGCCCTTTCGAAATCGATTAAGCTCCTCGAAGCTGATCTCGGCACGAAACTCTTTACACGATCGAAACGCGGGATGTTTCTTACGACCGCGGGTAAACTCGCATTCGAACACGCCGGTAGAATATTTTCCGAGGCGAGGAGTCTGGCGGACGAAATTCGTACGGAAGAGAACGTCCTCTCCGGTGACTGGTGTCTCGGGGCATCCGATAATCTAGCGATTCACGTGCTCCCAAAATTCGTCGCGGGGATGAAGGCGGATCATCCGGCCCTCCGAATTCAGCTCTATTCCGGAACTTCGGCGGCGATTAAAGATGAACTGCTCGCGGACCGTTGCGACGCGGGACTCTTTTATACCCCTCCGACATCGAGTGAAGGATTTCGATTCGAAAAAGTCGCGGAAACGGAATTTTGGATTGTGCTGGGGGCCCAGAGTCCGTGGGGTAAAAGGAAAAAAAAGTGGTCACTCGCCGATCTGCGTACGTCGGATATTCCCCGAATCGAATCTCGACATAAGGATTACGCGGGAGGTTTTCCGGCACACTTTCACAGCCAGAAACTCGACCTCCCGGGAGCTCCGTACCTCGAGGCAAATCTCCACGAAGTGAAGAAGCAACTCGTGCTCGCGGGGGCCGGCTATTCCTTTCTCGTGAAACATGCCGTGGACCGGGACGTGTCCCGAGGCCGCCTCCTCCGAGTTTCCACGCCCGAACCCTTACTCGCTCCGATCTACTGGGTGACGCGAAAAGGGCGGGTGCCGAATCGTGCGTCCGTGGATTTCCTCGAACGGATTCTTCGGGCGAAACTTTAAATTCAGAGTGATTCGGAGTACCGTTTCTCTATGCCACGCATTCGACTCCTCGCACTCGTCCTGCTCTCCCTGATTCCGGGCGACGGAAATACCGCTGCCACCCGGGCCGCCCCCGGTCTGCCACTCGGAAAGCTTCGCCTCCCCCCGGGATTTAGCGTCGAGCTCGTGGCCCGCGTTCCGAACGCACGTGGGATGGCCCTTTCGCCGAAAGGCATCCTCTACGTCGGATCCCGAAATGAAGGAACCGTTTCGGCCGTTGAACTGAATCACGGCAACCGCGTGACCGTCCTCGCGACGAAACAGAACATGCCGACCGGAGTCGCCTACCGTGACGACACCCTCTATTTTTCGACCGTGTCGAAAATCTATAAACTCCCGAAAATCGATGAGAATCTGGCGAGCCCGCCAAAGCCCGTCCTCCTCTCCGACCAGTTCCCGGATAAGGAACACCACGGATGGAAATACCTGGGCTTCGGTCCCGATGGAAAACTCTACGTACCCGTCGGCGCCCCCTGTAATATTTGCGATGAGGATAAAGGCGATTTTGCGACGCTGAAGCGGATGAATCCCGACGGCACGAAGATCGAAGTGATCGCGCGCGGGGTTCGAAATTCGGTGGGCTTCACCTGGCATCCAAAAACGGGCGAACTCTGGTTTACCGATAATGGTCGGGACCTGATGGGCGACGACGTACCGCCTTGCGAACTCAATCGACTCGAAAAGGTCGGATCGCATTTCGGATTTCCGTACTGTCACGGCGGGGACATTCCCGATCCCGAGTTTGGTAAAACCCGAAAGTGTTCGGAGTTCGTTCCCCCCGCGCAGCGCCTCGGCGCCCACGTCGCTCCCCTCGGAGTTCGTTTCGGCTTAAATACGAATTTTCCAGAACCTTATAAGAGCGGAATATTTATCGCGGAGCACGGCTCATGGAACCGGACGAAAAAGTCCGGCTACCGCGTGAGTTTCGTTGCGCTCGATTCAAAGCTAAAAGCGACAGACTATCGCGGGTTTCTCGAAGGATTCCTCGAGGATGAAACGGAATGGGGCCGGCCCGCCGACCTAGAAGTCGAGCCTTCAGGAAGCCTCCTCGT
The DNA here is from genome assembly GCA_025352185.1 of Oligoflexia bacterium. Classification (GTDB taxonomy): domain Bacteria; phylum Bdellovibrionota; class UBA1018; order UBA1018; family UBA1018; genus JACMQW01. The sequence continues at coordinate 2,526 of JANXTV010000280.1, read as the reverse complement.
TTCGGATGACGAGGCCGGCGCGATTTACCGAGTGAAGTACCAGTCGCGTAAGTAGGTTCGCCACTCCGGAGGAGTGGACGAACCGTAACTAAAAATTACTAAGCTGACAGTACGCCGCGCTTAATTTGATCCCGTTCGATCGCTTCGAAGAGCGCGCGGAAGTTTCCTTCGCCGAATCCGCGGTTTCCCTTCCGCTGGATGTATTCAAAGAAAAAAGGTCCGACCGATTCTTCCGCGAAAATCTGCAGAAGGTATCCAGTATCGTCGCCGTCGAGGAGAATTCCGAGTTCTTCCAGCCGTGGAATGCTTTCCGTGACGTTCGGCACGCGAGTCGGCACGGCTTCGTAATAAGTATGCGGCACGGTGAGAAATTTAAATCCCGTCTCGCGCAGAATCGGAAGCGTTTCGAGGATCTTCGTCGAGAGGAGTGCTAGGTGCTGCACTCCCGAACCCTTCATGCGGTTCACGAATTCCTGGACCTGGGATTCCGCCTCGGTCGCTTCATTAATCGGCACCTTAACCCGTCCGCATTTCGATTCGACGACGTAGGAATTTAATCCCGTGCGGCCAGTAGTGATTTTAAAGTGCCGGGTCGTACCGAATCCGAAGACATCCGCGTACCACTTCACCCACGCGTCCATGTCCCCGATCGTCACGTTATTCGTCAGGTGATCGATCGAGTGGAGGTGGTTCGGCATCGGGGATTCGAACCGGGATAAGACCATTCCTTCGTCGAAAAGTCCGGCGCCCTTAAATCCGTTCGGATAGGTCCGGCTCATGAACGCGTAGCGAACGGCGCCCGGAGTATAAATCTCGGCTCGGGTTACGCGGCCTTCGGGCGTTTCGTAAGTTTTAGGCGCCATCGCGGGTTTTCCACCCTTCGCGACCGCGGCTTCGAACTCGGTTTTCGCATCTTCGACTTCGAGGGCGAGGACGCAAACGCCTTCGGCCTGCGAGCGCAGGAACTGAATACCCAGGTTCTTCTCCGCAGCCGGAGTTCCATCCGACTGAGTGAGGAGAATCCGGATGAACCCTTGCTGCCAGAGAACCGATTTCGTTCCCCGTGCGGACAGGGACCGAGATCCAACCTGTTCAAACCCCATCTTCCGGTACATCTCGACGTGTTTACCGATGTCATTCACCACGAATTCAACGTGATCAAATCCCGTATTCAGAAGTTTCATGAGGTTTTCTCCTTCGGTAGCCCCGGGGCCACCCGTTTCTACTAATTCAGTAAACCGGAAGTTCCGGACGCGGGAATCAAGGCTCCATCCGCCGTAGTTAATCCCTGCGCATTATTCCCCTTCGTGCCGTCGATCGAATCCGCCTGGCGGCTCGCGTGCATCGCGGGCTGACTTTCGGAGCTATCGACGTAGGTATAACCGTGCAGAACTTTTTCGTAGAAGTTCTGGAGGTCGACCCCTTCCTTCGCTTTCATATGTCCTTCACGAACGCGGGCATCGATCTGCTCTTTTACGCGCTTTTCGAGATCGGTCGCCGAATACTGAATCCAGGAAAGGACGCTTGCGATGTTATTCCCGCGAATGACTTCCTCGATATAATATCCACCCGGTTCCGTCTCATCGAGGAATACGTGAACTTCATTCACGCGGCCGAAGAGATTATGGAGATCGCCCATAATATCCTGGTAGGCGCCCATGAGGAACATGCCGAGGTAGTAATGTTCCGTCGACTTTAGATTATGGAGCGGGAGCGTGTCTTTTATATCTCGAAGGTCGATGAACTTGTTCACCTTACCGTCGGAATCACAGGTGATATCGACCAGCGTCGCTTGGCGAGTCGGTTCTTCATCGAGGCGATGGATCGGGCAGATCGGGAAGAGATGCTGGATCGCCCAGTGATCGGGCATCGACTGAAACACCGAGAAATTACAGAGGTACTGATCGGCTAAGCTCTTATTCAGGGCCTCGACTTCGTCCGGAACGTACTTTAAGCCGGCCGAGTTCTTATAGATCACTTTACAGATCTGCCAGAAGAGGTGTTCGACTTTCGCTTTATCTTCAAGCGAAAGGAAGCCGAGTTTAAACATCGAGAGCGCTTCTTCCTTACGCGCGACGGCGTCGTGAAAGTGCTCGAGGATGTTTTTCGCCGAGAGATTCTGCATCAGGAAGCGCATCTCTTTAACGACGTCATCTTCGTCGGGAGATTCTTCGAGCGACATCGGCGTCGCGCCGACTTCGATGTTCCCGAAAACGTTTACGACGAGAACCGAGTGATGCGCGACGATCGCGCGGCCGGATTCGGAAACGATATTCGGCTCCGGAACTTCCTCGGCTTGGCAAATTTCCTGGATCGAATAAACGACGTCCGAAACGTATTCCTGGAGAGAATAGTTAATCGAAGATTCGAAACTCGTACGGGATCCGTCGTAATCGACGCCTAAGCCGCCGCCGACATCGAGGTACTCGAGTTTAAGACCCATCTTCATGAGTTTTGCGTAGATGCGGGTCGCTTCTTTCGTCGCGTCCTTTACGGTGCGAATGTTCGTGATCTGCGAACCGATGT
>JANXTV010000249.1 GCA_025352185.1 Oligoflexia bacterium | reverse complement strand
GGGTCGTTGGATTCGTTACTACGGCCCGAAGGAACTCGTTCGCTTAAAAAAAATCTGCGAAAAAAATTTACCCCGGTACCTCTTCTTCGGGCACTCGAAGCGCGAAGAAGAGTCGGAAACATTTTTAGGAATGGATCGTGGATAATCTCACCCATACGTTAATTGGAACAGCTTTCGTAAGAACTCTGCCGAAGCGATTTCAGCGTCCGGAAATTTACTGGGCCAGCATTCTCGGTAATAATGCGCCCGATGCAGACGTATTGATCCATTTTATTCCGGGTTCCTCGGGCCTCGATTATCTCATCCATCATCGCGGCTATACGCATTCGTTCTTACTGGCCCCGGTGCTCGGGCTCCTCTCGGCATTTATAGCGAAACGAATCACCGGAATTCGCGATTGGAGTCCGGCGCTCTTTATCGCCGGTTTTCTGGGTTGCCTCCTCCACATCGGAGCCGACTTCATGAACAGTTACGGAGTGCACCCGTTCTCCCCTTTCTCGGATCGCTGGTACTATGGGGACGCTGTCTATATCGTCGAGCCACTCATCTGGTTCTCGCTCTTACCCCTGATTATTTACGCGGCAGAACGAAAGTGGGCCCGCGCCGGTTGGTGGACCCTTTCACTTTCTATGGTGGCGCTGGTCTGGCTCTTTCCGAATTTCAACCGCGGACTCGCGGCCTCCCTCACCGCACTATTCTTTTTTGGGGTTTTTCTGGTCCGCTCCTCGGAGAGTGCGGTTCGCCGAACTTTAATCACGATCACCCTTGTCTGCCTCACCGTTGGCGGATTTTTTACCGGGGCGGCCTCCGCACGGAAACTCGTCCGCGGTTACTGGCAAAGCGTGACGGAAGGTAAGGAGACCTATCTCGACACCGCCTCGAATCCCGTGCCGGGAAATCCGTTCTGTTGGAATTTATGGCTCGCCAGTCACGATGCAGAAAGTTTTTACTTTCGCTCCGTAACCGTGAGCTTAGCCCCCTCGATTATTCGTGCGGAGGAGTGCGACCTCTCCTCAATAAAAACTACGGCGGACCTCACTCCCAGTCGGTTCCTCTCGACTTCCGTAATCCGCTGGCAGGGAGAATCTCGGCTCCCGAGGAGTCTTTGGAGTAAATACCGAGATCGGAATACGACGTTTCGCCGGTTCCTCTCATTCGCCCGATTCCCGTTTATTAAAGAGTTACCGAACGGGAACGCAATCATCGGGGATCTTCGATACGACCGCCAACCCGGCCTCGGTTTTTCTGAATTCGAGGTCTCGATCACTGAAAATACGCCGGTCGTAGGCGGGCCGTGGAACGAACCGCTGCTTGAAAATGCAAAAATTCGGGAGTGAAACTCTCCGACAGCGGGAATCTTTCCTATCGTGAAAAAATTGACGGGATTTTTAGAATAAATCCAGTTGACGCCCCCTCCGAGGCGACGAAAGATTAGAGGAAGAATCATAAATTCGCGCTCCCACTTACCCTACTCCTTCTGGCGCTCTCCCCCCCTGTGGCCCATGCCGGAAATAATCCAGCGGCGGTTTTCTGCGGACAGCTCGGGGGTACTGAATCCAATATTGATTTGAAAAATAAATCACTCCCCGCTCTCTGTAGCTTTTCCGGTGGCGGTGAAGTCGAGCAATGGACGCTATTTAACGACATGAATTCCAAGAAAAAGACGGAGGCCCTAGAAGTCTTCAGAAAGCACCCAGAAGTGAGCAAGACTCTCATCCTTAAGCATTTTGAAAAGAACTCCTACTGTGACGCAGTCGGCGGGGAAAAAGTACTCGACCTGATACAAGAGGGCGATGGTTACGGTCTTTGTAAGTTTAAGGACGGGTCCGAAATTGCACTGACTATCCTCTATAAAGGCCCTAAAGACACGGCGAATGCGGCACTGGTCGCGGCCCTGAATAGCGGCAAGAAGTACGTCGCCCCTAAAGAAAAAAAGCGTAAGGGAAACGAAATGCCACCGTTGACCGCTCCCGCTCGGAAACAAGCGCTCTAACGGATTTTTCGGCGCTAGCGCTTTTCTACACTTCGGCAGAAACTAGGGGCATGAAAAACCTTCGCCTCGTTGCCCCGCTTTATGCGGCATTTCTACTCGTTCTGCTCACCGCATGCTCGACGACCCCTCCCGTTTCTTCGATCGCCCCGAAAGCCGTGGAAAAAGTAAATTGCACTCCTCCGGCCGAATCCGATCGCCCGGTTCTCCTTTGGTCGACGCCCGGATTCTCCGCTCCCGAAAGCGTCGTCTATGATCGCCGAACGAAAGAATATTACGTTTCAAACGTCGTTGGATCCGCGGGCGAAAAGGACGGGAAAGGGTGGATTTCAAAACTCGATTCTCGCGGAAAAATGAAGGCGTTGAAATGGGCGGACGGAAGCCGAGCGACCGGAATGGATCTGAAACGGAATCTGGATGCGCCGAAAGGCCTTGGGCTCCGAGACGGGATACTCTGGGTAACGGACATTGACTCCGTTTCGGCATTTCAGACGAAGACGGGGAAGAAAACGGTCGAAATTAAAATACCCGACGCAAAGTTCCTAAATGACCTCACCTTTGGAGAAAAGGGCGAAGTTCTCGTCTCGGACATGCTCGCCGGCCGAATCTATTCGATAAAGAAATCACCGAGCTTCGAAATTTTTCACGAGGGCCGAGACATTGAAAATCCGAACGGACTTACGGTTGCATCCGGAACCCTCTTAATCGCCGGTTGGGGGAATGACATCCGAAAAGATTTTTCAACTCCCGTCCCCGGGCGCGTGCTGAGTATGAATCTCGAAACGAAAGCCGTCACGCCGTGGTCGACCCTCCCGATGGGGAATCTCGACGGAATTGAATTCGACGGTCCCGACGTCGCAATCGTTTCGGACTGGATGGCAGGAAAAGTCTATTCCCTGAAAAAGGGAGGTAAGTGCACTCTCCTCCTCGAGGGATTTCATGGTTCCGCCGACTTAACGTTTATTCCCGAGACTCGGACACTCGTCATTCCCGTTATGAATGAAGATCGTGTCGTCGCTTACCGCCTTCCTTAAGGGGACCGAAAATGGAAACGCTGTTGGAAACTCGGGCTCTCGTTAAACGGTACCCGGAACTTACCGCCGTCGATTGTCTCGATCTAAAAATTCACGCCGGAAAATGTTTCGGTCTTCTCGGACCGAACGGTGCCGGAAAGACGACGACGCTCGAAATGATCGAAGGCATTCTTCCCCCGACCTCGGGAGAAATTCTCTACCGAAATGCGCCGATCGGCCGCCGATTTAGCGAGGAAATCGGAATCCAATTTCAATCCACCGCCCTTCCCGACTTCCTTCAAGTCCACGAAGTGCTCACCCTTTTTTCTGCATTCTACTCAAAGCACATGAATCGGGACGAACTCAAAGATCTTTGCGATCTGGGTGATTTCTGGACGCGGGACGCATCTAAACTTTCGGGTGGTCAAAGGCAACGGGTTCTCCTCGCGCTAGCGCTCGTAAACGATCCGGAAATTGTTTTTCTGGATGAACCGACCACCGGCCTGGATCCCCAGGCCCGGCGCAGATTTTGGGAACTGTTGTCGCTCATTCGTAAGCGAGGAAAAACCGTCGTTCTGACGACGCATTATATGGAAGAGGCGTATGAACTTTGCGATGAAATCGCGATCATGAATCGTGGAAAAATTATCGCCCAGGGTTCTCCGGACGATCTATTAAAGGAACACTTCCGGGGGATTTCGATTCGACTCCCGAAAGGTACCGACTATAAAATCGATACGAATTCAATGAGCGGGAGCGAAGTTTTTGACCGAGGCGAAGCTTACGAAATACTCACCGAAGATCCGAACGTCACACTCCGGCGTCTTCTGGACCTCGGTATCCCCCTGAAGGAGGTTCAGATTCGTTCGCGGAATCTCGAAGACCTCTTTCTAAAACTTACCGGAAAGGGATTTCAAAATGCTGAAGCTCCTCGCGCTGATTAAAGCCCGAAACTTAGAGTTCTACCGCGATCGCACGGCTCTCACATGGACTCTCCTTTTTCCATTTATCGTCCTAGCGGGATTTGCATATGGCTATTCGGGAAAGAAGGAAGCCTTACTCACCGTCCGGGCTACGGGCAAGAATGCCGAAAATCACGCCGTACTGAAGGAACTCCAGGCGCTTCCGGGAATGGATTTTAAGGTACTGGAGGACGAGGCGATCGCGACCGTAAAACTTTCTCGATACGAAACCGACCTTACGGTAAATGTAACTGATGACGGAAAGCACCTCGTTTACGCGACGAACCCAGACTCCGAGCGGGGTAAATTAGCGGAACGCCTTCTCCTGCAGTCCGCTCTACTGAGACCCGAACTCGGGGCGACTCTCGAGGCCCGCACGGTAACCGGGCATAAGATTCGGTATGCCGACTGGCTACTTCCGGGACTGCTCGCGATGAATATTATGTTCGGATCGATGTTCGGAGTGGGTTACGTCATTGTCCGCTACCGAAAAAATGGAGTTCTAAAACGACTTCGTGCGACTCCACTGGGCGCATTCCAATTTCTATCGGCCCAAGTTATTTCCCGTATGCTCCTCATGCTCTTTACCTCTCTTCTCGTGATAGGCGGGGCAATGCTCCTGATTGGATTTAAGCCGTCCCTTTCGTTTCCCGCACTCCTCGACCTCACGCTCTTTCTCGGGGTGAGTGCGGCCGCGATGATTTCGGTGGGTTTAGTCGTGGCAGCCCGAATATCGAGCGAAGAAGTCGCGGACGGGGTTTTAAATTTAATGACCTGGCCTATGATTTTTCTGTCGGGAATTTGGTTTTCGTTAGACGGCGCGAGCCCCTGGGTCCTCCGAATCTCGAAGGCGATGCCGCTCAGCTACGTCGTGAAAGGGCTACGCAGTATTCTCCTGGACGGAACCCGTATCACCGAACTCATGCCCGAGGTGAGGATCTTACTCGTGATTACGGGGGTGCTCATCGCCGTGGGTTCAGCCCTCTTTAAGTGGCGATGATTTTTTGACGGTTGACCCTTTAGTTCCGGGTGTCCGATACCGAACCGTCTAGGGAATGAGTGTACTCACCCGCTTTAGCCTCATCCTTGCGCTCACTATCGCGGCGTCCACACCGGCGGAGGCTCTCTCGTGCCGTGAACTCCTCCTTCCCCTATTCGAGCGAGCGGCTCGTCATTTTAAAGGACAGGAATTCGCATGGATTGATGCGAACGGAAAGGCAGTCCGACTCGTCACGGGTGATCCGCTCGGAAATGGAATGTCCGGAGCCGTCTTGAAACTCGAAAATTTCACGGGAGATTTACCCGAGGGTTATCCGCGCGATGCGCTCGTCGTGAAAGTTCCCCTCGCCTTTCGGCTTCCCGGGATTGGAACATTTGCATTTCCACACTCGAAGGTCTTTCAGCGAGGCGAGGCTCGCCTCGAATCACGCCTCCGCGAACAAGTCGCGAAAGTAGAGTCGTCGGAATTCTTTCCGAAGGACCCCGCGTGGGAAAAAGGGGTTCTACCCGCCCCCCCGATCCTTTCGGTTCTCGATACTCCATATGGGAAATGGATAGTAAAACCGGTCATTCGGGGAACGAGTCTTACTCGCTTAGTGGATAAGTCGGGCGTAGCGGGCCTCACCCCAGAAATGAAACGATCGCTGCATGAACTCTACGACCTTACCCAAGCCCTATTTGATCAAGCCACTGCCTTCGGGAAGAGCGCACTCTCCACGGGCGGCACCCGAGTACATGCCTTTAAGCTCGATTTAAATCCCTCGAACTTAGTTTGGGTGACCGAACCCGACCAGATGCGAATGTACGGACTTAAACGCCCGTCTTTCATGCTCTTTGAACTCGGAGAACATCCGTCCGATCCCTATTTACGGGAAAATATGAACTTTCAGGAGTTTCTGAGCTTCGTCGATCAATGGGTGCAGCGCGAAGCTGCGGCGGGATACTAAAGGCATGAAAAATAGATCCATGCGAAACCGCCTCACTTTAATCCTCGGAGTAGCGATCGCTAGCGTCTTCATTTCACCAAAATCTGCGCTGGCCTGGAATCCTTGTGCAGTTTTCTTAGAAATTTTTTCACACTCGAAATTAAGCCCGGCAGGAGAATCCCTATTCGACCGCGGCTACTCGAAGAATGTAGCGCGAAAAATCAGTAAGAAGAATCCAGACGTTGCAAAACGAATCATCGATGAAGATGGGGAAAAAATGGTGGTTTACCGTGGGATGCCGCTGAAGAAGCGTCGCTTTGATCCCCAACGTAAGTATGATCCGAAAACCTCCCGCGATATGAAGGCGGACGTAACGGGAGAGGATCCACGTAATTTCTGGGTCACTACGGATTTAAATAAAGCGAAGGAGTATGCGACGGACGATGGAATTGTGCTTGAATATGAAATTCCGCCTTTTATGTATAAACGTAAACACGCGTCGGAGTCGGGACGTTTCCAAGTCGACTTTCTTCATGAAGAAGATCAGAGCCCATTCATATCGAAGATCGGGGTCATTTCGCCGAGTCCTCTCGGTGCTCCGGAAAAAAATGATGTAACCGGAGCCATTCACTGGGCCGCGTACTAAACATTCGGGCGTTAATTCGGGTGGAAATTTTCGTTAAAAAAAATCGAACGCGAATTTAATTTTTCGCCAACGACGTTCGAGACGGGCGGGCCATTTTCGAAACCCCGGACGAAGATCGTCCGGATCAAACCCCCACTTTTCCATAAAGATCGACCGGCCTTCGACCTCGTGATTCGAGGGAATAAGTTTCGCATCTCCTCGGGTGCCTTTCACGGCGTGCCAGATGAAACAGTCTCCCACCATAAAGAATTTTAGTCCGGCCCGGTCGAATCTTACCCGTAAATCGATTTCCTCAAAGCTGACGAAATACCGTTCGTCAAATATCCCCACCTGATCGAGAGCCGCGCGACGAAAGAACATTATCATCGGCACCCAGAAGCGTCTGGATTTACCGCGGTTCCGGTTTGCGAATCGAACCGAGCGCTTCAGCAGGACTTCTTCGTTAAATTCTTTCTCGAAGTAGAAGGGTCCCACCATCGCCGCGCCGAGCTTTTCGATGGCACCCCGGAGACGCCGGTCCCACGCCGGCATGACCCACGTATCGTTATTTAAAACGACTACGTATTCGCCTTCGGTGCCGAGAATTCCCTGATTACAAGCACGACCGAAGCCTCGATTCTCCGTGTTCGTAATCACCGAGAATTTCCAACCCCGATTTCTGAATTCCGCACCGACTTCGTTAAGGTAAGCGGGAGTTTCATCCGTCGAGTGATTATCAACGATCACCAGTTCGCGTGCTTCTTCCGAATGGTCGAGTAACGACCGTAAGCACCGGCGGGTCCAGTGGACTTGATTATAAACGGGGATGACAATGGAGGTCAGGTTGGCCATGAATGGCCCTAAAAATACTCCGGATCCCTTTAAAAGCCGACGTTAAAGCGAGGGTTAAAACGTGAGGGTAGCAGTAGTCGGAACCGATCCGCTCGAGAACGTTCCGGAGATTCCTTCGTCGGGGGCGCCGATCGATAAATGCCCGCCGCCCATACCGACTACATTATAGACCGTTTTATTCGCCGAATTTGGAGTCGTGACGAAGCTACAAGTCGCCATGTAGGTCGTTCGTAAAGTTCCCAGGACATAAGACGGGTTCGAGCAGAACGCGTTTATGTAAGTCACATTAGCGGCCGAGTAGGGCGCCAGGTAGGAGGAATTCACGGTGAAGGTGATTGACTGAAGGCTCGACGACGCGGAAATGACCCCGCCGACCGTGTAGGTACCGATGATCTCGTAAAAAGCCGCGTAGTTCACCGGGGAACACCCCGCTGCGGAATACCACATCTGCGTATAGGTGAAATTATTTCCAGCCGTGAAGGCAATCGTCGACACGTAATGATTCGTTCCCGGAACTCCTCCCGTGGCCGCGATACAGGCCGAGGTACCCGATCCAATTAAATCCGCGGCAGTAAAGGTACCACCGGACGTGGAGTCCGACTCCGAAGTTTTGGTTTTAGCGGGGCATCCCGGAAGGGCAGAGATCACTAGGCCGAGCACTAACCATGACTGCACTTGCTTTAAACGACTCATCCGGACGACTCCTGGTTTGATTTAGGTACTCCTAGTTTCTAATTCGGGGACCCAAAAGTCTATAGATATTTCTAAAGTGTTCTTTTTTCTTAATATTTATATAACTACCTAATAATTAACAGTTTTTTAGTGAAAAACCGGCTCTGGGGACTAGGGAGTCGCTTCGACCACGCTTTTCAGGGCCTGGATTCCGGCGATGATGTCGGTCGCGATCATTTTTTCACAGTCGATAAAGATAGTAATGAGTTTAGTCATGTACCCCCCGTCTCCCGACAACGACCACGAAAACTTCGTCCCGGCACCCTCGGGAATCAGGCGATAGAGAACCGTATTCGCTGCGTGAAACGGTTGGGTCATGGTGAGACGGATTTCGACGGATTCGTTGGGGACTACGTTTAAAATTTCGAGTCGTCCCGAACCCGCTTCACGGTTTCCCTCGAAGTCCATCGCCGATCCCACGTGCCCGTCGCTTCCGGTGAAAGCCGATTTCATATTCGGATCTTTCTTGGCGAAGGGATTCCACTGGGCTCCCAACTTGAAGCTCGAAAGATACGGAAAAATCTTCGCGGCCGGGGCATTTATCACTCCACTGCGTTCGTAATTAAACTTTCCGTCCCGGGTAGAAACGTAGCCAAGAAAAGCGATGAGAAAGATGAATGCAGCTATTCCAATTTTTTTTAACACTTGATCCACTTTCGTTAGGGATGGAGATACCGAAACGGCCCCTTGCCGCTCGGTGCCTCCGCTTTTTTCATCGCCTCGAGTTCACGAATGACGTCATAGTACGTCATCGGAAATCCCGTACGTGCTTTCTGCGCCTTATTTAACTCGAGAAGTCGGGCTTGAAACTCTTCGGTCATACTATCCACCATAAAGTTAAGGACGACGACATCTTGGGTCATATAGGTGGGCATCTTTTCTTTAATGAATCCGATCTTTCGCAGACCCCTCGCGAGGATTCCTTTTGCCTTGAGTCCCATGTTCGAGTCGAACTTATACCCATCCTGATCGACCCATTTATAAATAGAGGTGAGAATCGCATCCTTTTCCCAAACGTCCGAAATTTTTCGAAAGTTTCGCCACTCCCCAATAACGGTAAATCGTGGATCGAGTTCTATATCGGCAGGAATAAATGAGGCGGTCTGGGATATCCCGAGTCGCTTCATTAAATCGTCGTTTTTCATGGCGATTCGAGACGGGAAAAGCGGCACGAGGACCTTCCCTTTCGAGGCATACTCGTATCCCTCCCGAACAACTTCCGAACAGAAAAGTTTCGTATGCTCGTCCATATTAAACGGAAAATCGTATTCGATCGATTTCCCGGCGTTAAATGGAGGAAAAACTTTATTATACATCTTCTCAGCCGCTTCGTGCGCAACCTTCGCGTCACCATACCGAAAAATCATCGTCCGAGACTTTCCATCCGACATCCAATCCTTCAGAGGGATGATGATGGAACCGAACTCAATGTGGGCCTCGATCGTCCATGCAGACTGATCGCGAGGATTAATATAAACTAGCCCCATGTGGCTAAACTGAGTGTCTTCATCGGCCATCCGGGCAATGAGCGCACTCGCTGCCGCATTCCCCCGACTGAGGAGGACGTCACCGGAACGCACGCCGGGTGGAGAGCTCAGCGAAGGATTCAAAAGAATGTTATGCGGAACAAAGGAAGGACCCGCTATCGTACCGCCCGTCGGAAAAGGGGTTTCTATCTGCGGAAGAACCCGAGGGGCTATACGAGCATTATCCATAGAGGGGTCGTGATATTGCGGAGGTGCATAGAGTGAAGCACGGTCTTTCCGCTGATTTACCGCCACGTAACCGATGGATCCGACGTAGTCCTCGACTCCCCGAATATGACGTAAAGCCCGCCGCATTCGAAGTGCACACTTCACATACGGGGTTCCGCCCAGAAGAATTGGGCGCGCCCGGTCAAGCAGAGACATTCGAAAGCCAAAGAGATCTTTAACTACGGATTCAGACTGTGATTCTATCTCTCGCAGTTCAAACTTAGACGGCTCCACTCGAAGAATTTCCTCGGTCACTTGTTCGAAATAGGATTCACAATTATCGGGGGTGATAGGCTGGGCGAGTGCACTCGTGACCAGCTTTTTTTCCCATTCAAGTAACGAAGTTGCGGACGCTGGATTACGGATTTTTACAGAGTCCGCATCGATCTTGCCGGAACTCAGGGAAATGAAAAGCACCCCGATGCCGAATCCCAGACCCGCGCCAACTTTCACTGCAAACGAGGATGTACCCATCCGAAAATTTTATTCCTTCGGGGTTCGAACCGCAATGCGGCAGGAATTACCGATTCGATGAGGTAGAAAATTGACTCATTGATTAGGCAGGGTTTCGGGCGGCTTTATGCCATCGAACTGCTTCTTCACCGTCCGAACCAGATCGAGAGCACCCGGCTCCGGAATTCCGTCCCGGTCGATTTCAAAGGTGAACTCGTGACCGCGGTAACTTGCGTGTACCGTACTCCCCGCGTTCAAGAGCCCCTGCGTCTTCTCGACGACACTCACTAATTCAATCTGATTTTCGCGAAGAAACCCGGAGTAACGACCCGTCTCCGTCGCGATGCTTCCCAGCGCAGAAACACGTGACCGATTCCCTGCCTTAAATACGCCCGTCCAGTAATGTCGGCGTGTGATGTCACGTGTACTCGGAACGGAAACAAACGCAATATTCGCATCAAACATCCGCTCATAGACCCAACCCGTAAGTCCTTTGAAAAACGCTTGGCCCCTCTCTTTCCCGAGCTGTCGGTAGATGAAAAGGTTTTGGAGGGCGTGCGGCATCATCCCGTGGTTCCCCGGGGCTCCGTCATCAATTAGGAGCGATCCCCTCTGAATCCTTTGAAAATAGAGGCGTCCCGGTTCACGCCCCACAAATCGACTAATCGTCTCGACTTCAACTCCTAATTTTTGCGCTTCATTCTTTATTACCAGCGCTAAAAAGTAGTCCGGAATACCGGTACGTTGCCTTGCGGAACACTCGCCTGACTTTTTACAAAGCTCTAACGCCTCGAGTGCAACTTCGGTCATAAACTGGTCGAATTTCGGAGAATCAAAGGCCTTAAAAACCTCTACGTAGGATCTTTTCATTTCTGCGCTCGCCTTTTCGACCATTGCCGTACGAATTTTTTCTTTAAATTCCGGAGACGTAATCTCTAACACACGTTCGGCAACGTTCTCGACTGTCGTGACGCTCTCCCCGGTTCGTACTTTAGGAGTAAACATAATAGCGTCGAAGAATTCCCGGTCACTTTTCTTTCTGGGTGCGGAATCTAGAACCTGTTCGCTGAGAACTTCGGCGTCGTGAAAAATATACTTTGTTTCTGCAATTCCTGGCGGTCCGCCGTGTTCCTTAATAAATTTCTTTAGCAAGTAATCGAATTGATAAAGCAGATGGTAACGAGACTTTTGTTCTAAGAGCTCCGGATAAATTGCGTGCGATGGGGTCGGTATATTCAGAATCGCGGCCATCTTTGTCTGTTCGTCGATCAGGTTAATTCCTCGAGAAACCATGGCCCCCAACGAGTCGCTGAGTTCTTCTCCGAAACGAGTCGACTCAAACTGGATGAAGCGACCTTTATACGTTCCGACGAAGATATATCCCGAGGTCCCGTGTAGGTGCTCAAGCTTTACTTTATCGAGCTTAAAGGCGTCTTTAACCTCGGCTGCGAGCGCGTCGATATCGGTCGTAGAATCAAAGGAACGAATCTTAAAAAAATCACGGCCACTCGCTCCGATGATTGACGTCCGAGAAAATTCATCGGCCCGCTTTTCAAAGGTCTGGACGTATTTTCTAAGGATGTCTTCTGGCCGAAAATAGAGCGAGTGCGCTGGGAAATCGAGTGGAAAAAGATCGGACCTCAGGAGCAGATAATTTAACATCATTCGGCTCGTGCGTCCGTTTCCATCCGGAAAAGGGTGGATGTCAACGAGCTCCTTATAAAGCGAAAAAATCTTTTCTGGGTCCGGATTTTTTGCGGGGAGAAGATTCACTTTTCTGATCCACTCGTCCACCGCTCCCGGCACTTTTGAGGCCGGTAGAAAATGATTTAAAACCGTACCATCGGACTGCTCTTGGTAAACTTGAAAGTGAGTGAGATCGATTCGTTCATTTTTTCCGTTGATAAGCGAGAATTGATCGTTGGAACCTCGGTAAATTCCTGCCAAGCCCGAACGTTTTGGGTTATTGTAAGGATTTATTCCGCTATGGGCGAAAGTATTTACTCGCGAGAGCGTCTCCCGATCCAGAGGCTCCCGATTCATAATTTTTGCGGCTAACAGGCGGTTTGCTTCTCGAATTCCTTTCGCAAATTCTACCTTACTTTCGGCACTCGCTTCCTCAAAGTTTGCGGACTTTTCGAGTTGTTTTACCGTGAGGTAATCACCTAATTCCTCGGCGCTTCGTTCACTGAATAGTTCATTTTTGTAGAGACGCTTAATCTTTCCAATCGAACTGATGAACGTTTCGTGAGGAGATTCAAGATATTTAAACTTTGAAAAATCTAATAGGTATTTAGTACTTTTTTTAAAGGGACTCCACGACCGGGTGGCCTTTACTTCGAACCACCGGCCATCCGCACCTTTCAGCGTTACGCGGTTATTCGATAGTTCTTTCTTCACGACCACAAAACAGTTTGCGAGGTCCCGCGAACACAACTTTTCGAGACTGGTCGATCCATCAAACGCCGAGAGGATATATTCTTTTTTTCCTTCGGTCCGGAGAGAACTTAAAAGTCCGGGACCATTCAGTGCGTGATATTTAGGTTCACCGTTAAATACGAACTCGGGAACCTCGCCGAGATCCACTTTTTCAGCGGGAGTGAAGTACCTCCCGCAATTCTCTGCACCCTCACCCGAGGCACGGATTAAAGGAGCTTTCTCCCCTTGGGCAAGTGCCCATGGACTCAGGAGAAGGAGGAAAATAGTAGGGAAACGGGTCCACACACGCATTCACATACGTTTCGGAATCCGCCGGCCGACGGTGAAGTGATTTTACCCGTCAATTTCCTGTCGGGTATGGAAATCGCCCCAATGGAGCTCGGTATGCGGTACCGGGGTACGGTACGGAGTAAAGTAATGGAATACAGTGTCGGATAAGACCGGATTAATTAAAAGGCGTGGCTTTCCCGTTGGGTCAGCCACACCTGAGAACGAACTCGATTAATTACGGGGTTCGGTCCGCCATTCTTTCATGGCCTGGTCGCCTGGGCGATCGACGTGAACCTTATTGTCGACCTTCGTTACCCAACTCGTCGGGATATAATGGTGTTTCCCCGCCGTATCTTTTTTCAGCTTAATCGAGTCCGAACCATCGAGGTGATCGACGATGCCAAACTGGCCATCATTTGAGCAAACTACGGGCATTTCCGGCTTAATCTCTTTTTCATTAATCATGTGGGTTCTCCTGGGTGATCGTTGGTTTATTCACTCGTAGATTGCAAATCCTGGCCCAGGGCAAAACTCCACTCGCGAGAAAATCCCTCTCAAGTGGAAAAATGCCCCACCCCACTTTGGAATGGAAATAGCTAACTCAAAGGAGAGTTCGAGGACCTCGGGGTATAAGAATCCCGGTTTCCCAGATGAACTAAGGCAGGAATGAACCGAGAAAATAGTATCGATAAAGTTTGTCCGGCAGGAATTTCGTGAACGAGTTTTTCTGCGCTTCGAGCGCATCCCGAATATTGCCGACGGCGAGGGCCTAGGTCTCGGGCTTTTTAACTGCCGAAAAATTATCGAGGAGCACGGAGGTAAAATTTATCTAGAAGATCACCCTGTACCCGGAGCAAATTTTGTAATTGAACTCCCTCTGGTTTAAAATAGACGAACAAATGAACGAAGACCCATTTGATGGTACTCAAGTGCTCGAAAGATTAGCGGAGATCGGAAAAGTAGACGCTTTTTACGAAGCCGTAGATTCGGACGATTTCCGAAAAGCGAAAGCGCTCATGAAGCACGCCGGACTCGATGCGGAAACTATTTCGAAAGTTCTCCGGGAAATGGCTGAAGGGGACAACGCGGGCTAATTACGCATCCGTAGATGAAGGGAATTACTTTCCACGCGGAATCGAAGTCACGCGGCCACACTCTTCTTCGGAGTCGAAATAACTGGTATGGACCGTGACCTCAAGAGACTTTGGGTTTCGTCCAGCGGTCTTCTCCGTAACGTAATATACCGCTTCACGAAGTCCACTCTTTCGAATTCGAATCGTTATGAGCTTCGCATCGAGGGTCTGGCTTATTTGTTTTTCGGAAATATAAGACGTCGCATCGAGTTCAATACGGTCACCGATAACGAGTTGGATATCCTTGCGGGCGTACTCTTCGTGACGAGCGTCCGGATTTTGGGCCCAGTCTTGGATGAGTAGCCCCGTGCTCGTTAACCGAATGCGACCAAACTCGTAGGCCTTCCCTTCCGTACACGCGAAAACAGAACTAGAACCAAGGAGAACGGTGAGAACGAAAGCGATAAGATTCATAGATACTCC
>JANXTV010000220.1 GCA_025352185.1 Oligoflexia bacterium | reverse complement strand
GAAATCACATCCGGATTTCGCCGATCGATATCCTTATACGTTTTAAAATCTTCGCGCACCGATGAGAGCGAACCCGCCGCCGCTTCATTCTCTGGTTTTTCCTCGAGCATTGTATTCCAGGACTCGCACGACTGACAGCGTCCGAGCCATTTCGCGCTCGTATAGCCACAGTTCTGACAGACGTACTGAGTCTTAATTTTCATGTCTCGTTCTTAACATGATTTTCTAGCCCGTGATAATCTTAGAACATGGCGAAAGACGCATGGTCCCGATTTCGGGAAAAAGAAGAAGCTCGGGTCGAAGAAGAAAAGAAGAAGATGCACGAGCAAATGAAGCAGATCGATCCGAGCGCGGAGATCGGTGCATCGACGACGACGGACCAAATCCTGATCGAACTTCTGACCAAGTGCGAAGGCATGATGGAGCAGATCACGAATCTTTATAATATGTGGGTCCAAGGAATGGAACGCACTCCCCCGACGACCCAGCGGAAGCATCTGGATAACATGATCCTGAAAATTCAGGCCGCCCCAAAACCCACGACGAATTTAAAATTTCGCGTCGCGCAGTTTCATACGAAATTCAGTACTTATAAAGATAAGTGGGACCGACTCTTAAAAGACGTCGAATCTGGAAAACTCGTGGTTAAACGACGCGGGTCGTAAGTTACCCCGGCTTAGCCGTCGCGGCAGATTACTTTGCACCGCGAACGTAGGAGTAGAGTTCGAGATCGACAACTCCACTACCGCCGACATTCCGAAGTTTTACGATGCCGAACGGAATCGAAGCAATCCAAAGGGTATCTTTGTCGCCCTGCTGAATTTTACACGTCGTGAACTTACCGGCTTTTACTTCAATCTTGTCGATCGTTCCGATCTTAGCTGACTCGCATTGTTCGACAATCATCGCGGTAACTTCCTCAGTGAGGATATCGCCGCCGGCTACGTTCACATCCCGTGAAGATGCGTCCCCGCCGATCGTTTGAGACTGACGAACGGCGTAGACGTCCGTATTCATCGAGTAGGTCAAAATCGTCTGGGTCGTGGTGACTTTTAAGGTCGCGTCGCCCCCGGTGCTCACAAATTTTCCTTCCATGTAGGACTGATCGCCTACTTTAGGCGCGGCGAAAGCGGAAATCGAAGTGAGTAAGGTAAAGGAGAGAATAGAAACGTAAGATAAATTTTTCATAGGGCCCCCGATGCGAAGTTAAGCGGTTATTTTCATTTTCAGAGTACCGCCGGAATCGCGCGAGTCAACCCAGCGAGGCTAAAAACCGAGTTGGACTTTGCTATGAAACCCATTTTTTATTATCGTCGGAGAGTAAGATCTGAAATGAGGACTTCCGCGGGATTTAGTGGATTTCGTTACTCAGACGCCCTATTGGCCGACGCGTTTCCGCAGTTCCGCCTCGTCGATGACTTCGATCCCAAGTTCATTCGCCTTATCGAGCTTACTCCCGGCGTCGGAGCCCGCGACGACAAACGTCGTCTTCTTCGAAACACTGGAGGATACTTTCCCACCCGCATCTTCGACGAGGCGAGTGGCGTCGCTCCGCCCGAGCGTTGGAAAAGTTCCCGTAAGCACGACCGTAGCTCCCGAGAGGGCGCCGGCTCCCCCGCCCTTTCGGGGAGCGACCGGTTCCACGTATTTCAAAAGAGTTTTTACTTCGGCCGCGCCTTCTTTCGACGAAAAATATTCGCGGAGTGACTTTGCGACCTCGGGCCCGATCTCGTGAATCTCGGTGAATTGTTCCTCAGTTGCTTTCAACATCGGCTCGATCGAGCCGAAATAGTTAGCGAGGGTCTTCGACGTCCGCTCACCCACGTGCCGAATTCCGAGTCCAAAAAGAATTCGGTAGAGTTCGGTACTCTTCGTCGCTGCGATCGACGCGATAAGATTTTGGGAAGACTTTTCTTTAAATCCTTCGAGTTCCAGTAGATCCGCGAGTTTAAGCCGGTACAGATCCGCGAAGCTCTGTATTTTTTTCGACTCGAGTAATTGTTCGACGATTTTTTCACCGAGTCCGTCGATATTCATCGCGTCTTTCATCGCGAAATGTTCGATGCGACGTATAAGGAGTTCACCACCCGCGTTCACCGCGCGGAACGCAGCCTCTCCGCCTTTGCGTTCGAACTCGATCCCGTTCGCTTCACACCAGGCGGGAATACTAAACGGTTTTTCTTTTCCAGTTCGCTTTTCCTTTATGACACTCACGACTTCCGGAATCACGTCCCCCGCCCGCTGAATGAAAACTGTATCGCCGATGCGGATATCCTTACGGTCGATCTCGTCTTGATTATGGAGAGTGGCACGGGAAACGAGAACGCCTCCGACTCGTACGGGCCGAAGCGCCGCCACGGGAGTGAGGGCACCGGTCCGGCCAACCTGAACGAGAATATCTTCAATCACCGTGGTTTCCTGGCGAGGCGGGTACTTAAAAGCGATCATTCCGCGGGGGGCGCGCGAGACAAATCCCGCTTGGTCGAGTTCCTTCAGGCTATTTAACTTAATGACGATGCCATCGATTTCGTATTCAAGTTTATCCCGGAGAGTTTCGATCTTACGGTAAAACTTCATAACGTCGGAGACGCCCCGGCAAACTTTCCGGTGCTCTCCCGTTCGAAAACCCCATTCAGAAAATGTCTGCTGGAGGTGATCGATCGAGTCGAAAGTCGCCCCTTCGCAGGTTCCGAGCCCATACCAAAAAGCGGTAAGGGGTCGCGACGCCGCGATTTTAGGGTCGAGTTGGCGAATCGTACCGGCCGCCGCATTCCGCGGGTTTGCGAAAAGTTTATCGTCGCGCTTCGCTTGCTCGTCGTTGAGTTTCGCGAAATCTTTTAGCGGTATAATCACCTCACCCCGAACCTCGACTCGCTTCGGAAGCTTCTTTCCCCGAAGTGCGAGCGGAATGGAACGAATCGTTCGAATATTATGGGTGACGTTTTCACCGACTTCCCCGTCTCCACGGGTAGCTCCGTATACGAGTTTCCCATCTTCGTAGAGGAGAGACATGGAGAGCCCGTCGAATTTAAGTTCGACGTGGTATTCGATCGTCTCCCCTTCGCTTTTTTCGAGTAGCTTTCGCATCCGCTCGTCAAACGCGACGAGGTCTTCCTCGCGGAAAGCATTCGCCAGTGAAAGCATCGGAACGACGTGGCGAATTTTCGAAAAGGAATCGACGGGCGCTCCCCCCACCCGCGAAGTGGGACTATTCGGCAATTGGAGTTCGGGATGCTCTTCTTCGAGTGCACGGAGTTCGTGGAATAGGCGGTCATACTCCGAATCGGAAATTTCGGGGTCATCGAGAACGTAATACTGGTGATTATGATGTTCGAGGAGTTCGCGGAGTTTTTCCGCCCGGATCGCCGCTTTCGTCGCCATGTTAGGAAATGACTACTAGAAATAGATCAAAAGTGAAGGGGAAATCGCGAAGGATTTATTTGAAATCGAACTCCCACTTACGAAATCGAGCGAATGGGATTTATAGTCGAGCCCGACTTGGAACTTCATCTTCGGCTGAACCCAGGTGTAACCCCCGGCAAATACGTTTACGGACGCGCCTCCGGTACTCGTTCCGAAGAAACCCGCTTCTTCCGTACCACCACCGAAAACGCCGAAATCAATATCGAGGATGAGTCCGAAATCTTCCCGGATCGGGATATCTCCGCCGACCCCGAGGAAGAGGCCGGAGTAAGTCACTTTACCGGTCATCACCGTCGGATCTTGCGGGAGCGCGTAGGCGGTGCTTTGGTATCCCACTTTTATCCAGCCCTTCGGACCGAAGAAATTAGAGGTGACGTGGTAAAAATACCCGACCGCCATCCGGAACTGGGAAAACGAATTATTATGGACCGCGTAGGTTTCCGACTGGGTCAGAAGATTTTTTTGCGTATAAGCCGCGGTGCCGTAGTTTATTTTCAGTTCCCCGAAAACGTCGCTCGTGAACCAGGCCTGGGCCTCGGCTTTCATCCCGTAAAGCAGTCCGCTTCCCGTATCCGTATTCGTGTCTCGGGAAAGGCTGCCCAGGAAGAGCCCCGGGGCGATGTATCCGAGTCGCGGTGGCTCTTTTGCTTTCTTCGCCATTGCTTCACGGTCGAGGACTTGGCTGTCGACGGAAACTTTTTCGACGGCCGGAATAATTTGGACGACCTTCTGGAATCGTAAGATCTGTCGGCCGTATTCCTCGGCGTCGATCTTTGCGAACGCTATGCCTTCGTCCACTTCCTCGACGGTTGCTTTACCCGTCGGGGTGAGGCGCCAGTCGACGATTGTTTTTAGTAGCGGGTGAAACTTTACTTCGTCGAGCGTCGCGAAGACGAGCGTGTCGCCCTTCTGGATTCCCGTCGTGACGCCGAGATTTACCGTGACCGAAGTCTGATCTCGGCCGGTAACGGAGCCTTTAAAGGGAACTCGTGCAATCAGTCGATCGAGGGCGTTCGTGAGCGCGGCTCGAAACTCTTCGGTGCCGAGCTTACCCTCACCTCGAAAGGGTTCTTCGATTTCCACCGTTTCGGACCCGATCAGTTGGATCTTTTGCGCGTGAACCCAGTCGATCGTAAAACGGTAGTTTGGACCTTCTTTATAGACCTTCGTGCGTAAAAAAGAATCGAGTCGAAAACTCTTCGCGAGGGTTTCGAGGACCTTCGGATCTTCGATCACTTTCGCGTACGCGAGCTTTGAGCTCGTCAGCATCTGATTCGCCTTACCCAGATCCTGGACGACGAAACGGGATTGCGAAGCGAGGTGCTCCGAAAAGGTTTTTGTCACGAGGTCGCCAAAAAGTCCGTCGACGTTATCCCAGGCGCGCAGGATCCCGATCGAACTCAGTGAATATTGCCGATCGAGTTCGGGACTCGCATGGGCGACCGAGACGCAGCTAGAGGTGAGTACCGCGAAGGTAAATCCGGTAAGGAAAAAGTCAAAAATGAAATTCCGCGAGGTTCTTCCGGCCACTTTAGATTTGGGCCGGGAGGTTTGCGAAAAGTCGTTCTTCATAGATCGCCACCAGCATCTTCAGTTCGGAGATTTCTTCCTGGGCTTTCTTCAGTTCGACTTCGAGATTTGAAACTCGACCCTCGATCGGATCGGAATCAAATTCCGAAGGCGACAGCCAGTCGTGTGAAGCGGGTTGGCTCGAGAGGATCAGATACTTCCCGTGTTCGGATTTGAACTGGATCTTGCCCGCCTTAATATAGCGACGGAGCGTCGAAAGACTGACGCCGTTCTGCATGGCGTAGTCCATAAGGGGAATCCAGGTACCGGAATCGGGGTGGTGAGACGACATGGAAACATTGTATTTCCACGACCGTAAACTTCAACTATTCTCATAAAATAGGTTATGGACAGTCGCATCCAAATCGGCCCGAAAAAGAAGATCAGTTTCATTTGCAGCGGGGGCGCCACGAAGGCGGGGGCCTTCCATTTGGGCGTTGCGTTAGCGCTTCAGGAGCGCGGATTCCATTTCTCCGGCGGCCTTACGGTCCCCGGAGTCGCCCCCCGTCCGTCTGAACCCATGGAAATCTCTACGTTTGTGGGTTCCAGCGCGGGCAGCGTGATTTCGTCCTACCTCGCGGCCGGGTATTCGCTCGAGAACATTTTTAACAGCTTTATCGGCCGCAAGCCGACGAACCCCCGGGATGCGACCCCAAAAATCCTTCCGAAACTCGCCTACCCGACGATGTTAAAACTTCGGCCCGGTCTTGCCCGGGAGCAGCTTTCCCAGCTCGCATTAGTGAAAACCATCACCCAGGCGATCATTCAGGGGAACTTCGAATCGATCCTCCAACTGAAGTGGATCAAGGCCACGGGTCTCTTCACCACCGCCGGGCTCGAACAGTTTCTGCGCGAAGAGGTTCTGCCTTCGAATCGTTTTCAGGATTATGCGTCGGATCTCTTTATCGTCGCGACCCAGTTAAACCATTCGCGGAAAATCGTATTCGGGAAATATTCCTTTAATCCGCCGGCGCACGACCTCACATGCCAGTACGATAATAACGTTTCGATTTCGCAGGCGTGTGCCGCCTCCAGCTCTCTACCCTTTGTCTACTCGCCGTACGCGATAAAAAATAATTCGGGCGAGGACATTCATTACGTCGACGGCGAGATCCGCGATACGCTTTCGACCCACGTGGCGATCGATGCGGGCTGCGATTTAAATTTCGCGTCTTACACCCACCAGCCCTATCACTGGCAGAAGGAAATCGGCTCGCTGACGAGCCACGGACTTCCGGCGATCATCATCCAGTCGATCTACCTCGTGATCCAACAGAAAGTCGACCAGTACATCCATAATAAGGAAACGCAGCGCTCGGCGATTAATGCGGTCGAAAAGTACTGTAAGCAAGTCGGCCTCGCCGAAGAGCATACCTACCGAATCCTTGGAATCCTCGAATCCGAGCTCCATCACCGCCGCGACGTAGATACGATTTATTTTCACCCGAGCCCGGAGGACACGAAGATGTTTTTCGGCGAACATTTCTCACTCTCGCCTAAAAAACTTTCGGATCTCGTGCGCTCGGGCTTTAAAGCCGCGATTAATACTTTAAATAAATATGAATTCGCCGACCGCGTGAAAACGCCGAAAGTCGTGAGCACCGGCGCTTGAATTATTTCGAGTAGGTACAGGAATCAAACCACCAATTTGCCGTGGTCCAGATTGCCTGCGAGTGACTGCTCGTCATTTTTCCGTTAACGAAAGTAAGATCCGCGCCGCGGGCGAAAGGCTTCATTTGAACGCCCACCGGTCCGCCGGTCGCATATCCACCGTCGACATTCTGATACTGCATCTGGTGGATTACGATCACGGTGCTCAACGTGTCCTGAATTTCGACCCCGTTAGGGAGTCCGGCGGTGACGTTTTGGGAATTACCGTTCGTATCGCGCACGTTTAAATTCTTCAACGACTCGCCGAGGATGTAATTCACGGCTTCGCGGTCGGAAACGACCCCGGTCGCGTATCGAGCCGAACCCGAATCACGGTAAATCGTCAGTGCGCCCCGGTTACAGTCGACGAGGACTTCATTCGCAAAAGAAGTGAACGGGAGCACGGAGATCGAAAGCAGAACGAGACGAGAAATTTTATTCATGGGGCCTCAGTCGAAAAGGGTTTAGATAGACGCAACCTAACGAAGACGCTGCTCTGTGTCAATTGTCTTTTCCTGGGCGATTCGCCTATTTTTGGAGGCGTTCGATCTCGGCGTGCAGTGCCCGCATCGAAGGTTTCCGCTCCCAGAGCGAGTTCGGACGGCAGATGTTAATCGAATCGATATTCGAGTTCACGAAATGCGGCACCGGAACCTCGACCTTGATAGGGATGTCTTTTCCGTCCGCGCCTTTTTTCGACGAGTCGACGAGAACCATCACGTCCTTCGCGGAATAAAGGGCAAAGAGGCGACCAAGTAAGTTACAAGCACTCCGCTCCGACTCGCGGCGAAGGACGGCCGCCTGCGAACGATCGAGTTCCTGATAGGCGGCGCGAGCGAGGTAAATCGCGAGCTTATGATCGGTAGGTTCGGCATCGTTTGCCGAAGCCGTAAACGGCGCTGCCAGGGGAAGGATAGAGAGGGAAAGGAGAATGATTTTAGAAAACATATAAACCTCGGGTGGATGGGGATAACACTCGAGCGCACCCTACCACCGCACCGCACTAAGGGCGACGCCTACTTTTCAAAGGTGGTGAGAAAACCGTAAATTCGCTCGATATTCTTCGGAAATACTGGATAAAAACCGACTCTTCGTAACGTCATTACGATTGCGATCCAGCTGGACCTGAAGGAGGGTCACTAAAACTAGGGTTTGAGTCGAACGACCGCGTATTCACGCGAGATCATCGCATCGAATTCTGGAATGGATGCCCGCCCCTGAAGGAGAACTTCTTTAAATGGAATTTTCTGACGGCGCTTAAAACGTTTCCACTGCCGCCACGAAAGTGTTTTCCCGCGCGCGGCAAAAACGGAATCGAGGGTCTGCCGATACTTTTCGGTTTGTTCGTCGGAAAGGATGATCGATCCACCGCGCGAAAGGTGATCGACGATGTCGTCATAACCGAATAATCGTTTCATCGGGGAAGCCAGACTCACCGAAAGGAGTCCGATCTCGTGCCAAATATCCCGACTCTCATCGAGCATCGCGGCCTCTTCCTCCCGAATCGGTCCCATTGCCTCGAGCAGTCCCACGCGGTCACTCTTCGCAATCCCAATCGAACCCATTCTAAAAAAGAGGACCGCGAAGAGAGCGGTGATCGTGAAAAGTCGCATATATCCAAACCAGAGTACCCCCGCGGCGGCAACGCCGGTGATGACGAACGCCGCCATCAACCACGCGGGAATAAATTCAAAGCGGTAGAGCGCGAAACCCAGCAGGGAGAGCCCGATCGCCATCACGATTCCGGTCGTACGAGTCAGCCAAGTGAAAGTCCGAGTCCGGTTAGAACGGAAACATCCCCAGTCGACGAGAACGGCGAGAGCCGGGACGAGAATAAAAAGGTAGAGTGAGGTGCGGTAGGGAAATATCGAAAAGAAAAATGCGGGGGGTAGTCCCCACGCGATCACGAAACGGAGTATGCTCGCCGTCCGCCGACCCATCCACGCGCTTCGGATCGCGGTAAAGAGGAGCAGCGTGAATGGAAACGCCATATAAAGGAGCGGAACCCAGAGATCGGCGAGCGTTCCGCCATTCGCACCCTTCTGAAACTGCTCCTTCATGAAGTACTGATTCCAGAATGCTTCTCCGTCACGGACGATCAGCGCGATATACCAAAGGAGCCCGAAGAAGATCCCATCGAGTAGCGCTAAGTAGAGGTGCTTATTCTTAAAGAGCAACCACTCACCGGAAATCAGCAGATAAATAAAATAACCCGACACCCAGAAGACGGAATAAAGCGGACTTTTCACAATCGCCGATAGGCCGGCGATTAAGAACGCGACGTAGAGCCACCTTACCTTTCGTTTTTTCGAATCGGGCTCTTCGAGATAGCGAAGACCGGCCCACCACGATCCGGCATAGAAGAGACAAACGTAAA
>JANXTV010000219.1 GCA_025352185.1 Oligoflexia bacterium | reverse complement strand
GGCGACTTGCCATACGAGGTTAAATACCTCCCAACGTTCGAGCGGTTTCATAAACGTAAACGCCCGGCCGGAATAGAAAGCGAAATTCAGAAATACCCAGAAAAATTTCTTTATTCGGTTTGCAGCGATTGCGTGGACTTCGCGCGCATGGGGGAGATCCGTATCTTCGCCTAAGACCCCGAGTCGGGCGTGGTGGGCCACGTGGTAGCGGATGAAACTCATCGCCATCGGAAAGATAAACGGAATATTCGCGAAAAGGGCGAGCCATCGATTTAAAACTTTTCGGCGGAAGACGAGGTAGTGGCTACACTCGTGGACCGTCATCGCGGCCCAGTGGTTTAAAATAGAACCGAAGAAGAACGCCACTCCGACGAGGAGACCGACCCTACGCCCGGGGCCCATCCCGTCCGCAACTCTGGAAATCCATCCGGCAATCGCGAGCTGTACGGTAACCACCGCGAGCGTGATCCAGGCCGTCCGAAGATCCGTACCGAAGAACGCATTAATTTCGGGATGCTTACGGAGGATTTCGACGTGCCGAACGGCATGAGGCTCGCCCGCGTTCGTCTGGTGAAAATGGGTGGTCGAATTCTCCGCCATAGACTTTAAGTCTACCGCGCGTACGCGAGTCGTAAAAGAGATTAAGGATTAACATCCCAGGCGTAAGTCGCATCGATATGAATGAGTTTCCGAGCAAAAGTCTCATCCACTCCGACAAAGTCGCCGAAAACCTTCAATAATTTTGGGTCCGCATCATCGACGATAAATTTCAGGGTCTTAAAGGTAGCCATGTATTCCGTCCCGAGAAGAATAGCGGTCTCCGGAGTCTTCACAATCGGTAAAGGAGACGTAGCAGATACGGTATTCACCGTCGTGGCCCGAAGCTCGCCCTGGGCGGAAGCATTTAACTGAAACGGTTGGGAACTGACGATCAACCCCGACTTCGCGTCGATTTCGGAAACTGGATTAACGGAGAGCTCGAGCGCCTCTCCCTTGAGATCGAGACAGTTTGCTTCTACCGCGAGGCGCGGAGCCTTCTCCCCCGAGTTCGACTTAATATTCTGATCGAATTCCGTCACGGTAAACGTCGTGCTCGGAACCAGACGATCCGCCCGGTCGACCACTTCGGATAAGTGGTAGGAAGTGAGCTTATAGCGTCCACCCTCGGGATTCGTGAAGTGTTCCTTACCCACCGTCACCGACTTCGCTTTTAAGAGTGAGAAATCCGCGGACATACACCTCGGCTGGGAACGGGCAATCTGCGCCTCAATTTTAGCGATTCCTGGAATCGGGTACGGACGCGGCTGGGCGCCTGGATTTCGGCCACAGGCCGAAAACACCAGTAAAAGAGCGATGGAAGTCAGTAAGGTTAAACGCATAAAGCTTAAAACTCCGTCACTCACTGAGCGAAAAGAGTGCCATGAACCCGCATCTCTCCTCGTCCTCGTTAGAAATCGAGCGGATTTTTCACCCGGCGCTGTCTAAACTTTAGCCAGTTGCTCACCCCGGGCACATCCTCTCCCTCCGGCACATTTCTGACGGTAGACTTCAGCACCCTCACCGCGCGGGTTGAACGGGATCTCAGGAAATGAGGTAATGGGCCCACGGATGACGAATGAAACTACTTATCTCGAATCACTGGAATCCGAATCGATTACGATCTTGCGGGAAGTTGCGGAAGAGTTCGAAAAGGTCGCGATTCTTTTTTCCGGAGGAAAGGATTCCCTCCTCTTAATTCATCTCGCCGTTCGCGCTTTTTGGCCGGCAAAAGTTCCCTTCAAGATTGTACACGTCGATACGGGACATAATTTTCCCGAGACGATCGCATTCCGGGATGCCCTCGTCGCCCGGTTCGGTCTGGAGCTCATCGTCGGATCGGTCGAAGACTCGATCCGACGCGGAACCGTCGTCGAAGAAACGGGACCCGAAGCCTCCCGGAATCGCCTCCAAAGTGTAACCCTCCTCGAGACCATCGAAAAATTCCGATTTGATGCCCTTATCGGTGGTGCCCGCCGCGACGAAGAAAAAGCTCGGGCAAAGGAGCGTTTCTTTTCTTTCCGGAATGAACGAGGGGAATGGGATCCAAAAAACCAACGACCCGAGCTCTGGCGCCATGTAAATGGAAAGAAAAATCCGGGCGAGAGCTTCCGGGTATTCCCTCTAAATAATTGGACCGAGCTCGACGTATGGAATTATATCCGCGAACGAAGAATAGAAATTCCGTCACTCTACTATACGCATTCCCGGGAAGTTTTTAACCGAAACGGAGTTCTCTACGCCGTTGCCGAGTGTAAATCACCACTCGCGAATGAAAAGACATTCCAAGCCGAGATTCGATTTCGGACGATCGGGGATATTACTTGTACCGGGGCCCTGCTCTCACGGGCGGCTAATGCGGACGAAGTGATCCGGGAACTGAAGACCCTCCGGAC
>JANXTV010000197.1 GCA_025352185.1 Oligoflexia bacterium | reverse complement strand
CCCCTAGGATGAGGGTGACAGAAAGAAGACCGCTCGTCACCGGTAGATCGAGCACGCCTAGCCGCGTTGCGTTATACTCCTCTGCGTAGGCCTTGAGCCCTGGCCTACAGAAGACTCTCACAGTCTCCATTCGGGCTCTCGGGATGCACCCCTGGAAGATGGGGATGGGGGTGCATCCTGAAACTTTTCTTCCGCTGTTCCCGGCACTTTCCGTGATACGAAAAAATAGAATTTTTTTCGTCATAAACCACGGGAGTTAGGCCGATGTCAGAAGCAATTGGATCCGGAAAAGTTGTCGGAATGGCGTACAGCCTGAAGAATGATGCGGGCGAAATCCTCGACCAAGCGTCGCACGCCGAGCCCTTTCTCTATATCCACGGCGCGAGCCAGATCGTCCCGGGCCTTGAAGAAGCGCTCGAAGGACTGAAAATCGGCGAAAAGAAAAACGTCTCAGTCGATCCCGATGCGGGCTACGGCCCGGTGATCCCCGGACTCCAAATGACCGTGAAGAAATCCCAGTTCCCGGATGTCTCCGAGATTTCGGTCGGAATGCAGTTTCAAGCCCAAAGCCCCGAAGGACACGGAATGGTGTTTACCATCGTCGAATTAAAAGACGATGATGTAACGATCGACGGGAATCACCCGCTCGCCGGCCAGACCCTCCATTTTGCGGTCGAGATCCTTTCCATGCGTAAAGCCACCGACGAAGAAATGAGTCACGGCCATGTGCACGGCGAGGGCGGCCACCACCACTAAGCCGGTTTCCAAGCTAGAGAAAAGACGGACCCTATGTCCCTGAGTAAAAGTTACGAGCCCCAAACGTTTGAAGATAATCGGTACGCCTACTGGTTAAAAAACGAATGTTTTGTTGCCGCCGATACGAATGCTCCGGGGCAGAAATCCTACGCGATCGTCATCCCCCCGCCGAACGTTACGGGGGTGCTCCATATGGGTCACGCCCTCATGCTCACGCTCGAGGATATTTTAATCCGTTGGCGCCGGATGCACGGGGATAACACGCTCTGGTTACCGGGAACCGATCACGCGGGGATTGCGACGCAGACTCAGGTCGAGAAGCAGATCGCAAAAGAGGGAAAGGGCCCGACGGGACGCCCGCTCACGCGGCACGACCTCGGGCGCGAAAAATTTCTCGAACGGACTTGGAAGTGGAAGGAAGACCATCACCACATCATTTCCGGCCAGATGAAGAAACTCGGCTCGTCGCTGGACTGGGACCGCGAGCGGTTTACGATGGACGACGGCCTTTCGAAAGCCGTGCGCGAAGTTTTCGTACGACTCTACGACGAAAAGCTGATTTACCGCGGCGAGCGGATCATTAACTGGTGCACGCGCTGTCGTACGGCCCTCTCCGATCTCGAAGTGATTCCGACCGACCGTAAGGGAAATCTCTGGAGTCTACGGTATAAAATCGTGGAGAAAGACGGAAAGCCCGTTAAAGATCCGACGACCGGAGACGCGGCAGTTCTAACGATCGCGACGACCCGTCCGGAAACACTCCTCGGGGATACCGCGGTCGCGGTTCATCCGGCGGACGATCGCTATAAGCACCTCCACGGAAAATTTGCGGTCCTCCCTTTAGTGGGTCGCCTGGTGCCAGTGATCACCGATGAATACGTCGACCGCGAATTCGGTTCGGGCGCTTTAAAGATTACGCCCGCCCACGATTTTAACGATTACGATCTCGGAATAAAACACTCCCTCCCGATGATTCAGGTCATGGGTAAGGACGGAAAAATTACCGCCGAAGGGGGAGTGTACGCGGGACTTAAATTCGCCGACGCGCGCACGAAAATCGTCGAAGATCTGAACACGGCGGGGCTCCTCGTAAAAGTCGAAGACCACGCGATGAAACTCGGGCTCTGCCAGCGCTGCGAGCAGGTCGCCGAGCCGATCCTTTCCGAACAGTGGTTCGTGAAGATGAAGCCGCTCGCCGAGCCCGCGATCGCCGCGGCGACTTCCGGGAAAATCGAGTTCTCGCCGAAGATGCACGAGAAGATTTATTACGAGTGGATGAATAACATCCGCGACTGGTGCATCTCGCGCCAGCTTTGGTGGGGGCACCAGATTCCGGCTTGGCACTGCGCGGACTGTAAGCATATTTCGGTTTCGCGCACGGACCTTACCGCGTGTGAGAAGTGCAAGTCGAAGAACGTCGCGCGAGACGAAGACGTTCTCGATACGTGGTTTTCTTCCGCGCTCTGGCCGTTTTCGACGCTCGGCTGGCCGGATCAGACACGCGATCTGAAGACGTTTTACCCGACCTCGGTGATGGAGACCG
>JANXTV010000189.1 GCA_025352185.1 Oligoflexia bacterium | reverse complement strand
CGGCGATGAAGGCCCGAAAGAGTGAAGGCGGTACGGGGATTTCGGCGGTCGAAAGCCAGATTCTCCTTGCCGAAAAAAATCTTTAAAACGGCTCGTATTTCGCGCCGAGAGTCGGACCGCAGTCGAGGGATCCGTTTTTCGCCAGCGAATTGACGGAATATCGCGTAGGCTTCCATCGTTAGAAGTCGGGCCGCTTTAATCGATCAAGGTCGTAGGGCAGGCCGTCGAAACGAAGAGAGTGTCCTACGGCATTTTAAGTCTGAGAAGCCTCCTCGTTTTTTCACTCGTGATTTTCGCGAGTTTGCCCACCTTTGCGCAATCGCGCCCTCCCGGATACTACTGCGCGGCTTTTTTTGAAACGGAGCCGGCACTTCTCGCGGAGTATGACGCGTTCTCCGCTTACCCGAAAGCCGCTTACGCGACCTACGTAAAGCTCTCGAGTTCCCAGCGCGAAGCAATTAGGGAATTCGAAATAGATCTCATTACGGAATCTCCATCCGCTCCGGTCGAGTCGATTCGACGTAAGCTCTCCGAGTTTAAAGGGCTCGGTGAAACGGAACGCCGAGAAGTATTTACGCTACTCGGGCTCGGAGAGGCGAACGTGGGAGATGCCCTCGAAGTTTACCGGAAAAAGTTACAGTACCTTTTTTGGAGTGATCATTCTTCGCAGCATATGTGGGAAATTCTCGATCGTTCCCGAACGCTCTCGAATACCGCGCCACCTTCGTTCTTGAATTATTTTAGCCCGACACTTTTCGACTCGAAATGGAGTGAGCGAATCGACCGAGCCATTCGGCTTCATGACTCGAGAATGTCCTTTAGCCGGGCCCAGCACGCGGAACTTTTACTCGATTGGAAAGATGGAAACTTTCCGGAACACTGGACGGACTTTGAAAAAGCGACGGCATCTCTCCTGGCGATGCTCCACAGTAAGTCGACCGTCTCGTACGCGAAATTGCCTAAGTGGAAAGAGATCGTCACACAGGAAATCATTCCGAAGTTGCTCGAGGTTGGCCAAATTACACCCGTGCGTGTGGCCGCTATTCAGAAGGCGCTCCCTTTCATTTCGACAGACGATATGGCTCGGGCAGCGGCTTGGTTGCGAGTCGTCGATTCCGTCCGTCCGATTGGTTCTGAACTGAGGAATAGTATCGGTCAATCGATTCACCTCTCCGCAGACGGGCGTGAAGTTTTACTTCGGACGCCGATCGGCGAGGTGCCGGCGATGCGGTCCCAGTTTTCGGTAAATTATGGACAGCTGGCCATCGGTGATCTCGCCCTGAAGACGATGAAAGATGGAGTCCTCCTCATCCATTTCCCGATTCGACTGCGGGGTGAAATTCGGACGAAGGTCGTAGCGGAACTGTCGCGATTGGATATTCGGGGCGCGCTTCTCAAAGGAAATCTAAAAGAAGCGATTCGAACGGCGAATCTTGGACGAGAATCTAGCGCGATCGCAGAAATGGTCGGTTCGATCGTTGGGGATTTTCCGCCCGATCTCCTCGCGACCATGCGACTCGAGATTAAATAGAAAAGGCCCCGATCTATCATAGACCGAGGCCCTTTCCGTCTAGGGGGATGGGGGAACCTTTTAACGTCCGGCAGTGGGGGCTGCCGGCATTTAAAATGTGTTGGATGCACTGCTTCTACACCCGTGTAACCTACCGCGTTATGTTTATTTTCCTAACTTGTCCCGCATCGATTTTTCCGCGATTCGAAGGCGAATGCACTGCGTTATTTGGACCTTTATACCTGGGATCCTCTATAGCGCTCCTCAGGACTGATTATTTTCGGAGAAGAAATCGAAGGGTGCCCTTACAAGCCGGGTGGGTCGATTCGAGGGTTACGGCCCCTTCATTTTTAAAGGCGGCGCGAATAATAATGGCGCCCTCTGCCGACTCGCCCTTTTTCACGACGGTTTTTTTCAAAACCCGCGGAGCGATCATCGCCGCGCGTTTTCGGAGTGCCGCCGCCGTCTTACGGGCCTTCTCCGCGTCCTTTTGCTTTTCTTTATACTGGTCGGAGGCCGCGTCGATTTGCCGATCGGAGTTTTGTCCCTTGAGCGTGCCGAGCGCTTCAATTCCTTGGTAGGATTCCATCTGCGTGCGCGAATCCTGTAATTCCGCCGCGGTCGTCAGTTCTTTTATATACCGGTCGGGATCCGGTGCGGAGAGCGGGGAATCGGGAATACTTTCCGGCGCACCACTCAAACTAAAGTAAGACGAATCGATATCGAATGAAGACTCCGACGTATTCGTGACCCGGACGTGAATCAGAAGTTCTTCCGGGGTGGACGTTTCATAACCTGCCTGGAGAACGCATTTCTTCGTTGTGAGTGTGTTCACCTCGTACCCATTCAGTTTTTCGATCTTTTCCGAAATAGGGGAAATCGAGTAGGGGTGGGCGCAGCCCGCGACTAGTAAAGGAAGGAGTGCGAGAATCTTTTTCATAGTGACTTTAGTCTAGCTCGGAAACTGAGCCTGGTCACGCGCTTCGATTTCGCCGTTCACGACGACGGTATAGAATATCGGGGAAGTTGGCGAAACCATGGCGCTCACGGCACAGTATTTCGTGAGAGAGAGGCGAACTGCCTCAAGCACCCGAGGAAATTCGGCTTCGCGGTCCTTAAATTTAATCTTCAGTTCAAAAACGACGTCAATTTGCGGAAAGATTCGCGGGTGGTGATCCCGGGGTTCAGCGTTGCCCACGAGTTTAAAGGACTCGATTTCGATTTTATACTTCCCGATTAAGGAAACGACGTCCATTCCGGTACATCCGAGGACGGCCGAAATGAGCGCTTCCTTGGGCGTCGGCCCTCGGTCTTTCCCGTGGGGTTTCGTCGCATCGAGCGTAAAAGAATACTCCCGAATTTTTCCATTAAACGTGAGTCCGCTATCCCAATTCAGTTCGGCCTTCACGGAAGGTCAAACACCAGAAGTTCGGATTCTGAATCCGTCGCTTTTATTTCAAGCTGAGTTTCGTCACTGATGGCGGCACCGTCACCGGCCTCGAGGCTTTTACCGTTTACCGATATATTTCCTCGCGCAACCTGGATCCATGCGTGGCGATCTTTACCTAATTTTAGCGACGTTTCCTTACCTACCGGAAGAATGCTTGCGTAGATCCGGGTGTCCTGGCGAATTCTAATGGAACCATCGGCGCCGTCTGGAGAAACGACGAGTTTTAATTTCCCCATTTTTTCCGTCGCCGAAAAATGGCGCTGATCGTAGGCTGGCGACGCACCTTTAATATTTGGGAGGAGCCAAATCTGCAGTAGGTGAGCGGTCTCAGTTTTAGAATGATTAAATTCGCTGTGGAGGACCCCACTTCCCGCACTCATATACTGAAGTTCACCCGGCTGAATAACTGCACCGGTGCCCATCGAGTCTTTGTGTTCGAGCGCCCCCGAAAGGAGGTAGGTCACAATTTCCATGTCTCGGTGGGGGTGAGTTCCGAATCCCTGCCCGCCTTTTACTTTATCCTCATTGATGACTCGAAGGACTCGAAATCCCATGTGGTCGGGATCGTAGTAATCGGCGAACGAAAAACTATGCTTCGCTTCAAGCCACCCGTGGTTCGCGTGCCCTCGATCTTTTGACTTTCGAATCTGAATCATTGAGTGCGCCTCCTGATGAAAAATCCTAGTTGAGTGTTCTATACACTAAACTAGATCCGGCGATGACAAGGAGTCCATAAACGAGCTTTCGAAAAGTGGCCTCACTCACTCGGTTATGGACCCCGATACCCGCCAGGGTACCGACGAATACCGAGGGGAGAAGGTAGGCCGAAAACTTCAGAGTATAGGCCGTGATTTT
This sequence comes from Oligoflexia bacterium, assembly GCA_025352185.1. Lineage (GTDB taxonomy): Bacteria > Bdellovibrionota > UBA1018 > UBA1018 > UBA1018 > JACMQW01. The sequence continues at coordinate 194 of JANXTV010000189.1, read as the reverse complement.
TCCGTTATAAAGGAGGGTCGCGGTTAATACTCCGTTTAAAATGAGCCAGAGCAGGGCTAAGGTCGTACGAAATTTAGATTTCTCGTGTATCGCGCGTGACGCAAAGTAGACGACTAATGGACCGCCCGACGCGTAGAGTCCTTGCAAGATTCCGCCCCCGATTAGGACGAGAATACCGGGTAGGGTTGGCAGCG
>JANXTV010000118.1 GCA_025352185.1 Oligoflexia bacterium | reverse complement strand
TTTGATCGCTCCGATTTCCCCCTGATGGTGGCGGCCGCCGCCGTCGAAGCATTAAAACTCCACGGCATTGAATCGCGCGTGATGTACGGGGCCGCGGCGTGGGTCGAGGTGCTAGAGAATCACGCCCTCCAGTGGGCAGGATGTTGGAACGGCAGTCTCTACTTCTGGGCGGCGACCCAATATGGAGAGGTGGTCGATTTAAATGCGTCGGTGGCCTATAAAAAACGATCGCACGCTTCGCCCGAAAGTCGACCGATCGGATCGCCCCCGATCCTCTGGTCGGCCGAAGTGCCGAATTTCTATCGTTACATCCCGGAAGGCGTCGCGGAGCTCGAACTCCATGACGAAAAAGATCGCGATCGATTTGCCGTGATCCTGGAAGAAATCCGCTTAAAATGTCGTCCCGCACTCCTTCAGGGAGACTCGGAGGAATTTCCAAATGAACCGATCCTCTGTCCGGGTCGTAAATTACTCGATGATTCGAAGAATAGTTTTAAACTATTCGACCGAACCCTCGCCGTCACCGGCATTCCCGCTTCCCCTATTTAACCGCGTATTTTCGCGCGCCTTAAATCCCGCGGAATTCTGCACCGACGAACCCGGAGATTCCCGGAGCCGAATATCCGCGGATTTCCTGATAGTCCCGGTCGAGAAGGTTTTCTATCCGACCGTAAAATGAAAATCGCTCCGATAAGGAATGGGTCGCCGCGAGGTCGAAGCGCCCGTACCCGGCGACGAAAGTCGTGCTCGCACTCGCGCCGCGCGTATTTTTCGCGAGGAATGAGAGTGAAACGCTCGTTATTTTCGAGGGTGAATATTCGAATTTGAACGTCTGCTTCCACTTCGAAACGTCGGGGAGTTCCCGTCCGGTCGCAAGGTCCTTCGAGTCGGTATAACTCGTCGTCGAAACGAAACGGGTTTCGGGCGTTACCCGTGTGTCGAGGGCCACTTCAATTCCTTTTATTTCCGCCCTTTCGATGTTTAAGGATCGGTACGGAGCGACCGACTGGTATCCGAAGCGATTCGAAACCCGAGTCGCGTACCCTCGGAGTTCAAGACTCGTTACCCGGGTAAACGAATAGACCCCTCCGAGTTCTCCTTGGACGGAATCTTCGGGCTTTAGATCGGTATTTCCAGAAACGGGATCGTAAAGGCTAAAGAGCGATGGCGCCTTAAACCCAGTCGAGACTCCCGCGTCGAGCGTGAGGTCGGTCCCAACCGCGGTAGTAAGCCCGGCTTTCCCGCTCCACTGATTCCCGAAACTTGTGAAATGGGAAAACCTCGATCCGAAATCGGCTCGGGTCGTTCCCCACGACGAAATAGGGACCGAACCTTCGCCGAAGAGCGCCACCATTTCCGCGTGATCTTTCCCGAGCGTGACCGGAGCGGCGAGGGAGTCGACGCCCAGAGTTTCCCTCGTTCCTTCAACCCCACCCGACCATTCGACGGACGATTTTCCCGCGCGGCGGGGAGAGTGAGATTCCCATTCCATCCGCGTGTTCTGACCGCGGTAGACCGAGTCCGAAAAATTATAGGGACCGAAAGTGTGCGCCGAATCCGGGAAATCGACGTAGGCACGGCGAAAGTCGAGGTGGGAAAGGAGACCTCGGAAAGAGGGACCCTCGATTAAAACTGCGCCGCGAATCTCGCGGTTTCGCGCGACGTAATTCGGATCGTCATCAAACGGACCCCCGTCAATTTCCTCTTCGGCCGCCCGGAGATCTCCCGTAAATCGGAGCACGAGCGAATCAGAAAGCTGCGAACGGAATTCACCGCCGACGGAGGCCTCTTTCGAATCGTCACCCTCGAGGGAGTTCCGCGGCGTGGTCGGAGTCGCGCCGAGAGCGAGCGAACGACCCGAGAAAATGCCCTTTCCGAGGGCGTAGAGACTGAAGGAATGCGCTGGACCGAGGGATTCTCCGTACGAAACACGCGAGCGAGCGAATGCCTCCGACCCGGCTTCGACACTTGCCCGCAGCCCGGTTTCTCCGCGCTTCGTCTGGATGATGACGACTCCACCGAGCGCATCGGAACCGTAGGAAACGGCTTGCGGTCCCTTAAGGATTTCAATCCGCGAGACTTGTGAAATATCGATCCGGCTCCAGTCAAAGTAACGGTTCGTCGCGGAAGGATCGTTCGCTTTTACGCCGTCGATTAAAACGAGGATTTGCGAACCGCTCGAGCCCCGAATCAGGAGATTCGAGTTTCCGCCCGTACCCGAAGTGTAATCGACCCCGGCAGTTTCCCGCAGGACTTCCCCGAGCGTCCGTCCCCCCTCGCGAGCGAGTGCCCCTTCGGTAAAGACCACGACTCCGCGGCGATCGGACTCGAGACGCTTACCGTTCGATACGACTTCATTTAAAATTACGGGCTCCGTTTCGGTCGCGGTTCCGGGCGACCCCTCCGCCGCTAAGGAGGAAACGACTCCGAATAAGGAAAAGAGAAAAATGAGCATTCTGCCTCCGAGAAAGAAAATCGAGGGAGATCGGACTCATTTTCCTGCGGACTATTCCGAAGGGAAATATACCGTTGCGGGCCAGTGCCGGATTCCCACCGGACTTCATCGCACTCGATTCTAGAACTAGGAAGCTAGCGGAAGAATTAGTAAGCACCAAGTCCAATTGCGCGGTCGGTGGCGGTGGCGAGACTGGCGGCGGTGAAGCAGCCACTGATTCGGGAGGCGAAAATACTCGGATCGCCGCGGTTTCCGGCACTCGCGAGAGATTGGCAGAAGCGTCGACGACTCGAACTGGCTTGGCTGATCGCCGCGTCGATTTCGGCCGTTTTGGGTCTTCCGGAGAGAGGCGCCGTGGCGACGAGGACGAAAAGTTTATTTCGGGCCGAGTTCCAAGCATTGCAATCGCTTTTCACGAAGCTTCCCGGCTCGGTGAATTTTCCGACCGCCGCGCAATATTCCGCAATACGCGGAAAAGTGACGGACGTCTCGTTTTCCACGAGGTTCTTATCCTTCGCCGCGAGACTTAAATTCGAATAGTACCGAGCGGCCGATGCGTGGAGGCAAGTGTCGGCGACGTTCGTGCCATTCCCTTCCTGGAGAAAAGTAAAACAGTACATTTGGAGCTTTGACTGCTCGGCGCGCAGGAGACTCGAGATCCGCGGATCGACCTCATTCGAAGCGAAGGACGTCGCGGCCGAAAGAAGGACGAGGAAGGAAAAGTGACCGAGGAGGGAGCATTTCATCCCCCTTTCGTACCCGAAATGACTCGGCGTAGCAATTAGGGTGCGAAAATGAGTTAAGTCTTTGAAATTTATAAATTTAAAGGTGTGGCGGGGGATTTTGAACGAGGGGTGGTGCCCCGAGTCCCCCATTTGGCGAAGTTTTATACACGCGTAGGATCCGCCCGCACTTTCGGAAGTCGTCCCGCCGGCAGGACGTTCCTGTCCGATTTCACGTGGCACTTCCCCTGCACTCTCCTCCGTGAACTTTACTTATGAAAAGAATACTCAGCAAAGAGAATACCTAATGAAAAAAAATCTCGTTCTATCGTTTATGGTTATCGGACTCACGCTGAATGCTTTCGCGGAAGACGTCGTCTACACCGCCGATAAACAGTGGTCCGGACACGATCTCATTTCGAACGACCAAGCACCGCTCGCGGTTAAGTTTTCAGCGCTCAGTGAAGCGCTCTCCCAGTGCCACGACGCGGGGGTAAAATTCTGCCTCTTTAAGTCGGCGATCACTACTCACCTCTCTTATAATTACTGTAATGCGACCGCCGTGGTCATCGGAACGGACATCGGAACTGCCGGTAGGGTCTACGAAGAAGAAAAGTCGGTCACCGGCACCACCGGAGAAGGTTATCGAATGGCAACTTTCGCCGCGAATTTTCGCGCGATCGACGCCGCCATTTCGAAATGCTTCGGCGCTGGAAACCGCGAATGTGCTGTCCTCTCCGTCGAAGTCACCGCTTCATCCATGAGCGAGATTCGGTCGATGGCGAAAGTCCAAGCCGTTAGCGGCAGCCACTAGTCGCAGGCATCCGTTTTAGCCCCGAGCCACTACTTCGGGAGGCGCGCGTCCTGGGCTTTGAAGATGGAGTACTCTTCCGCAAATCGACGGCCGAGCCCGAGTTGGCCGAAGAGATTCGGTCCCCAGCACTTCACGTCGTGGTTCCTAAACATCATGCAGCCACCGATGTCTGCTTCGGCAAAGCTAAAGTCCGAGACCCCGAGGGCGACTTTCTGGGCAGTACCGTTGGAGTGAAAGTAGGACCCGTAAAAGAGATCGCCCGCCATCGAAATCGCGGTACCGCTACTCGAAATCTTTTTAACTCCGGCGATGCTATTCCAGAAAACCGCTTTATAGGGCGTCGGATTCGCTACGCGCCAGCCACCGGCCGTCGCATCGATTTCCCGGTCACCCAGGCTCGCGCCCG
>JANXTV010000117.1 GCA_025352185.1 Oligoflexia bacterium | reverse complement strand
TGGATAAACTCGGAAAAACGATTCCGCTTCGGATCACCGAGTGGCCAGACGTCACCGATGCCGATAATAATGGAACGAATGAAGCGATGGATGTCGCTTACTACACGATTCCAACGAACGGCTCGATGATCAATAAAGCCGTGAACTGGAAGCCCGAGAATTATAATAAAAATTATTGGACGAAGTTCTTCACCCCGTACGTCGGGCAACTCGCAAGTAAAAATACGTTTACGGTGACTTCAACTCCGGAGAAAGATTCTGTAAGCGGCGAGGAAAAAATCGTCAATCGCGGAGTCTTCACGGGCTTACCTCGCTATAAAGTAGAGGGGGGAGTGCTGAAACTCGACGGTTTCTATCCCGAAGCGATCCCGATCATGACGTTCCCGCAGCGCCCGACGGCGATCATTCAATACCGCGAGGACGGCGTAAAGATTCCTCCGCTGGATGAAGATGCCGGGGACAGTAACGGCACCTATCCGGGCGCTTACTTTAATAAGCTCGGTGGATAATTCGATTCTTTGATTAAGGAAAAGTCTCATGCGTTTGCGAAAACAGAGTGTTTTTACCGCACTCTCCGTCATCACCATCTTAGTTTCCGCCCGGGCGATGCCGGACAGCTCGAGCACCGCGGTGCTCGTCGATCGGACCGCATTTAACGAAGCCTGGACGGGTGAGTACTACACGGAAAATTCGCTGAATGAAGACTCTTCCTTCCGTACCTTCGCCGAGAAGAAAAAGTACTACCTCGAATCGCCCGAAGTCCTGAAGAAGACCGAACTCTTTGATATCGATGAAGCGGGTAATGCCGTAGCGGTGGTCGAAGCTTCGGGAGACGAGGAGACCGACCAGACTCCGCTTCCCGAGCCGAGTCCGACTCCGACCTTCTCGTTCCCCGGTAGCTTTTTTCCGGCGAATCCGATTCCGAGACCGTTCCGCTTCCCGTTTCCACTTCCGGCGATGATAGTTTCACCCCGCCCATCCGCGAGTCCGGTGGCGCCCGCGCCCGTGAATACGAAGCCCCAAGCCCTCTATTACTATAATCGGGGAATCCTTCAGAACGCGAGCACCCTCCCTACTGACGGGGAAGGTTTCGTGAAAGTATTCCGAGACCGCGATGAAAAGACCGGTGGGCGCGGATGGGGAACGCGGAAACTGATTAGTGTAATTCAGGCAATCGCGGCTGAATTTCGTACGCACTTTCCGGGGCGCGAACGGCTCCAGATCGCCGATATGGCCCGCCAAAAGGGCGGAAAAATGTCCCACGCGAGTCATCAGAACGGTTTAGAAGCCGACATCATCTATATTCGCCGTAACCGTAAAGAACAGCCGGCGTTCGGTGGCTTCGGGAAAAACGGGTTTGCCGAACAGTTTGTAGTTCCGACGGTCACGGGGTCGCGCACCGTGAAGCTTAAGAGCGGAAAAAAGCGCATCGTCCAAACCTCCGCTTTAGGAATCTCGGCTAACTTTGACTTAGAAGCGAATTTCGAACTCCTTTTGATGGTGGACCGGTTAACCACGGTGAAAAAATACTTCGTCGATAAAGTAATTATTCGCGAGCTGATTCGATGGGCCGATTTGAAGAGTCGTTCGAATGAACCCGAAGTGCAGTCCATGCTCATGAAGCTCGATCCCGAAAAATCGCACGCTGACCATTTCCATCTGCGCCTCATGTGTCAAGACGGTGATTTAAAGTGCGTGAGCGAAAATGCTCCCGGACGAAGTTCGGGACATAAACGTTCTCACCATAAGTAAGGAGTTACGATGCTTAAACGAAAAGAAGAGTTTTACGGAAAGAACATCTCGCGTCTCCTCCTCGTAACCCTTTTGTTTTCCTTAGGCGTACCGACTCGAGCCCGTGCCGAAGCGTTCATGAGTGACGAAGCAAGTCCCGAGGACGTGCTCGAAGAATACGGTCAGCTGATCGATGGAGCCGACGGCGGAAAAGATAAAAAGAAAAAAGATGCCGCCGAGCCGATGGAATCCCCGGGCGATCGCGAGATTTTTCCGGTAGATTTTTCTAAGTATCAGATCGTCGTCGATGTATTCCGAGGGAGTAAAACGCGGTCCGTTCTCGGAAAATTCGATAAATCCTACGTGGATTACCTCGCGCCCATTTCGAAAAAAAGTAAGTCGGGTCGCCTTGAGTTCGCGAAGGGACGTTTTTCGACGCTTGGTCCGAAGGAATTTGCGGTCGTGAGTGTGGACGGTGAGCCCCTTAAAGCTAATATCGTATCGGGGGCTCTCGAAGCCGAAATCGATGAGGCGCAAAGAGATAAAAAAGGGAACTACATCATCGATCTCGTCACCCAGACTCAGGTGACCAAGAAGTCGAAGAAATACACTCCGAATGGAAATTTTAAACTCACTCCGATCTTTGATTATACCGGCGACTTTAAAACTCCGGCCGGAATCGTTTCCCGGGCCTACCTTCCGTTGCCGTACTTGTTTTCGAATAAATTCGAAGCATCCACGATGTTTTACGGACTGAGTATCTTCGGGGGCTACCTGATCCACACGACGCCTCACTATAACCAACTCGGTCGTCCGGCTTCGATGGGATGCGTACGACAGAGCTCTCCGGATGCGCAGGAACTTTTCGATCTCGTCGTGAATCGCTCTCAGGGTCGGCTCGCGATGATTCGTATCCATAAAATGGATAGTGAAGAGGCCTATACCCGTCTCCGGGAAATCGTATACGACGCAAAGTACGTTCCGAAGCCCGAGGATATGCTGACCGCGGCCCCGCCGACAGCGGCGCACACGCTCGGATGGCTCATCGGAAGCCTAAACGTGAATTACCAACACCTCCAAGATTTTCTTACCCACGTCAGTTCCGAGTATGAAGGTCCTGGCAACGCCTGGTGGGATCCGATGACGAGGAAATTAGCGAAGCCCGTTTACCCGATGTGCGGTGCCTATGAGTGCCGTGTCGCTTGGGGCGATCCGATGAAAATCTTGGCGAAAAAGCGCAAAGACATCGCCGACAAGAAGAAGAAAGCGTTTGATGACGCGGCCGCGGAACGCCTGCGGCTCGGAATCGTCGATCCGATCCCGGTACCGAGTCCGGGAGTTCCAAATTAATGGGCGCCGGATTTTCCTCACGGTGAATAACTCTAGGAGACCCTTATGAAAATGATTTACGCGACATTATTACTGACGAGCTTACCGGCGCTAGCGGCTTCCCCTTGCCCACGAAAAGCGGTGATGAACGATGAATTTTACGATCGGAATCAGATTTCGATCGAATTTAATCGGGACCTCCACCTTACGGTGGACGAAAAGATCCGAAATAAACTGCCCGAAG
>JANXTV010000122.1 GCA_025352185.1 Oligoflexia bacterium | reverse complement strand
TTACGTGTTCGATGCGAACGGCGCCCATAAAGAATCCTGGGTGTCCAACGTGAAGTCCGTCGAATCCATCGCGAAATGCGAAGTGCTCCGTCCAGAATTAGAAGCGGACCAAAAGACCGCAAGCGACGTCATGGCCGGAAAAATCGAAATCCCGCGCGATACCGCGAACGGACTCCTGCGCGAAACCTATACCCGGGCCCGCCGAAACGAGGCGTGCCGCGCAGCTCTGAACCTCCCCATTACCGCGGATCAGTTCGCATACCTCCTCTTCTGGCACGGCGTAAAGAAGAACGCCGCCCGGTATATCGGAGATATCCTCACTCAGCGTGGCTCGCTCGAAAAGGTTAACGCGATGCTCGATTCCGACTTCATCGAGAAGTCCGTCGAGACCGCGGTGAAAAACGAAGCAGATAACCGAGCGAAACAAATCGAATCCTACCAAATCCAAATAGAGAAATTGACGAAAGATATTGCGGCGGTCGATGTGAATTTCCAGGCCTACCAGGACATGGCGGAAACGATGCCGTGGACGAAAAAACACGATCGCCAACTAAAGCGTCTCGAAAAGAAAATCGCGAAGCTCGAGAAAAAGCTCGGCGCCGATGACCATTCAGACGGCCAGGGAGAAGCGACTACCGAAGATAAATCGGCTAAAGTCGCTAAAAAAGACGTAAAATACGTCTTAACTCCCGAGCTCCTCGCTCTCCAGTCGAAGCTTAAAGTCATGAACGACTTGAAACTCCTTTCCCCGGAAAAACTCCAAGACGGACTAAAACGCATCTTGAACTCCGTAACCCAGCGTAAAGACGACTTCGCGTACGAAAAGCGTCGGTACGAAAACTTCCTGGCGTCCGCTAAAAATTCGACGACCCAGATCCGGGAAGCGAGTTACTACCGAGATCTCGTGAAAACGGCACTTTCGAATCTCCCGCCATTCACCGCCGCCGACATCGAAGGGGTGAGTTATCCCGAATTAGCGGGAAAAGTGAACGATACGATCACCCACATCGGAAATGCGACCCGACCTCTTTGGTCCGTCTCCGGACTCCGGGACATCGCAGACCAACTCGACCGAGTTTCTTCCGCGGCGATCGCGTATAAGAAAATCGCGATCAACGTCTCCCCGAACTGCCTCGAATTCGAAGCGTGGCACGACTTTATCGAAGTACCGACGGGCGATAAAGTACCGCGGTCGAACTGCTACTACTGATCTTTAGACCCGGCCAGGCCGAGAGCGCCGCGGTAGGAATTTCCTGCCGCGGCAGATTTTACCCCTACGGCGGCGGCCGAACGCGCAGTAGAATGGAGAGGCGTGAAGTCTTTCCTTTCGCTTCGATTCCTACGGAGCTCCGCACTTTCGCTTTTTCTTGTCCTCGCCGCGATTCGTCCCGCGCACGCGCTCCCTTATTATTTTGAATTCGGCGGGACGCTCGCTTCGGCTACCGATCCGTCTCCGCTCCTCCAGAGCCAAGGAAAAGCCGCGTCGACCACGACCACCGGGAGTTTCGGCGTCCCTATGACCTTCGGACTACAGCTCCAGGAGCGAAGTCGCGGACTCCTCGTCGCGGTCGCCCTTCAGCACCGCTTCGTCTCGGGAACCTCGGGCGCCGGGGATTCGTTCACCTACATGACGACGAGCCCGGAACTTCGTTTCGAGTTCTGGAAGCTCACCCTCGGCGTCGGATACACGAACTTAGTCTGGGATAGTCTCGGGTTTAAACGAAATGCGGATATTGCGTCCGTCATCACGTACGAAGCCCAGTTCCTCTTTCCGATCACCGTCGAAATTGACTTCGGCCTTCAAGCCTCTCGGCAGATCTTTAAGACGAACACCTACGGAACCGGTCCGAATCCAGCGACCGAATACGGCGCATTCTTTCGCCTAAACTTCGGCTTTACCGAAGCGGGATCGACCGAGCGCCGGAAATATAAGGGTTGGCGCTATCCCCTCGGATCGCCGCTGAACTAACTCTTTTCCGACCGCGGAAAAAGCAGATGCCCGTAAAGATCTTCTCCCGCGGAGATTTGGATTTCTGCGAGCGACGATGAATCCGTGAATTCCGCTCCGCTTCCATGGACTACCGCGAGCGGACACCGCTCGGCGATTTCGCCCATTCGGTAAACGGCCGCGACCGCTAATGAATCGAGCACGTTCACGTACGTCATCTGGGCCTTCCGCCCGAAAAGGTCTGCTTGCCCGACAAGGTTTCGCGTCGCGCGAAAGCCCCAGTGAGAAAGGCCGATTCCGGTGACGCCCTTTCGGAGCGGCTGGGTATGGGAATCCGTGATGATGATTCCCAGTTCCCGCAGGCCCCACGCTTTTTTCAGGGCGCTATAAATTCTCGAAGCGCTGGCGTAAGGATCTTTCGGAAATAAAATGAAATCTCCCGATTCCGAGTTCGATTCGTCGATTCCGGCCGAGGGAATGAGGATGCCGTGCTTAATCGTGAGGCAGACACCGAAGAGCGTTTCTCCGAGATACCGATCGGCTTCTCGGAGAATGAGCGGGCGCTTCTCGGTGGATTCGCGGGTCGCGATCGCGTCTTCGGCGAGCGATACGATTTTCGACGTGATCGCTAATACCATCTTTTCGCGCACGACGTCCCGGGGAGTCGCTTTTAAAATAAAGTCGAGGAGGTCATCGCCCCGATGGAAGATTGGAGTGCGCACGGGAATCACGGAAAAGACGTCGTTCATGGGACTTACTTTAAACGAAACCCGGGAGATAAGAACGAAAAAGCCCCGACACGGAAGAACTCCGGTCGGGGCCTTTTATATGAAGAGCGGGCCTATCCTAACCCGCTGCATTTGCTTCGGACCGATCCTCGGTCCTAAACCTTACGGCTAGAGCTTTCGCTCTGCCGTCCGGGGACAGAAAGGAGTGAGCGCTACCTTTCTATCCGAGCGTGCGCCGACCCCGGCGATCGCGAGCCAAGTCTGCCTATTAGGCGACTTCGCCGTGCGATCCTCCGTCGTCGTTTCCGCTCGAACCACCATTCGCGGCGGCGGCAGCTGCCGCGGCTTGGCGCATGAGTTTCCGTTTATCGAGGCCGTATTTCTCCACTTTCATGATGAGACCGGCTCGAGAAATTCCGAGTTCTTTAGCGAGGCGAGACTTATTCCATCCCGTTCGCTTTAGACCTTCTTTAATCATGACCATCTCGAGTTCTTCGAGTGCGTCCTTTAGCTTACCGGCGACTCGCACGCCCTGAACTTTGGAGTTTTCCCCATGTTCACGGATACGGGTCGAAAGCAGTTCGGGTCCGACCATTTTATCATCCCCGCTGAGTACGATGAGTCGTTCGACTTCGTTCTCGAGCTCACGGATGTTGCCGGGCCATGGGTAATCGTAGATCTTCTCGAGTGATCGTTTCGAGAGCTGCTTGAGAGGAATATCCTTCTCTTTGCATCCCCGAGCCGTGAAGTGATCGATGAGGACCGGAATGTCTTCTTTGCGATCCCGCAGCGGAGGAACGACGAGGTTAATCACGTTAATCCGGTAATAAAGATCTTCCCGGAACGTGCCTTCTTCGATCATCTCTTTCAGGTTTTTATTCGTGGCGGCCAGCACCCGAACGTCGACCTTTTTCTGATCGGTAGAACCGACCGGAGTGAGTGTTCCTTCTTGGAGCACGCGCAGGAGTTTAACCTGCATCGTCGGACTCATATCCCCGATTTCGTCGAGGAATAAAGTACCGCGGTGAGCGACTTCGAAGAGACCCTTTTTATCGCGGACGGCTCCGGTGAAGGAACCCTTCATGTGACCGAAGAGTTCGCTATCGAGGAGGTTTTCGTTGAACGCCGAGCAGTTCACCGTCACGAAAGGCATATCCTTACGGGACGAGTTATAGTGCAGGGCCTTCGCGATGAGTTCCTTACCGGTACCATTCTCACCGTTGATGAGCACGGTGGATTCGGAAGATTTAATCTTCTCAAGCAGAGCGTAGAGCTCCTGCATCGGTTTCGATTTACCGATCATGTTGCCGTAACTGTAACGGCCACCGATTTCACTCGTGAGGGCGTCGATCCGCTCTTGGCGTTTCGCGATCTCCGTGTGGTAAGTCACGATTTCTTCGGCGACGAGGTCGACGAGCTCACCGAGATACTTGCGTTCGCCTTCGGCGAGGATGCGGAGCTTCGAATACGCCACTTCGAAGGCGGACCAGTCGGCGCCCCACTCTTCGAGTGATTTCTTCGCCTGTTCTTTTTCTACCGGATCGACTTTATGGTCGAGGTAGCAAAAGGCGTAGACGGTTCCGTGGAAGTCGTTGCCGTGCGCGATGCGCGAGACGATGACTTGTTCGAATCCCGATGGCCCCTTATCGACGAAGCTTTTTTTATCGGACTTCAGAGCCTTTTCGTTCATTTCCGAAACGTGCTTGAAGAAGCGTTCGCGGGTTTTTTCCCGGGTGAATTCGCGGGCGAGTGGGTTTTTCCAATCGCGGGATTTATCGTTCGGATCGAAGTTGCGAATCACTCCGCGTTCGTCGACGAAAAAGACTTCTGTCGAAAACCACTGCGTAAGGATCGTCTGCAGTTTTCGAATCACGTGTATGTGCTTTAACTCTTCCCAATTAATCATAGTTTCCTCCGAAGTGGCGGGTGCCAAAACCTAAGGGTACAGACCAACACTTTTCCCTGTACAGTTTATCGGAGTATTTTGATCAACTTTTAGACTAATAGCGTAAAAAACTTCGTCACCCCGATTTGTGTCTGAAAATCGGACAGTTAGCTTCCTGCACAATTGTTAAGACCGGAAGGGTTCGCAATTCCAGACGCTTGGAAGGGAAGTGACTAAGCCCTGATCTCTTCCCCGCCGACCGTTTAACCCCGGGGGAACTCGCTTCCCGTTTCACTTCGTTGCGATAACGGGTCACTAGGTAAAATAAGACGCATTGGCCGCCCAAAGGTTTCGCGTACATTAAGGGAATCTCATTACTCACGCGGTACGTTTCTAGGGGTTAAATACATGAAAAAGTTTACGAGTCTTTTGCGCGCGTTCACGTTCGCCTCCATTTTCCTTGGGTCGTTCACCTTCGTACGGAACGCCCAGGCTACGGTCTGCGATTACTCCTGCCAAGGTGCGGGGGGCTGCGTGTCCCGGCCTTGCTCGAATCCGGCTGTCGCTTGCCAAGGCGGTTCGTTCTCGACGACCTGGGGAGGTACTTGCTCGTTAGTAAAAGGCCCTTACGAACAACCCGTGATCTTTTCCATTTTTCCGACGACGGTGGCTGCTGGTGACACGGTCACGATCTCTGGATCCGGATTCGTCACGGTCCAAACGCTTTCCTTAAACGGCGTGAACTTCCCTCCGTCGAGCGCGAGTACCACCTCGATCTCTTTCGTCGTTTCGAACACGATGACGAGTGGAGTGATCGCGGTAAATACTCCGAACGGGACGGCGATTTCCTCGAATCTCGCGGTCGTACCGCGAGCCACTTCGGTCTTGCCGAGATCCGGTGTTGTGGGCACCCTCGTGACCGTATCCGGTACTAACCTGGCGCCCCTGAACACCCTCACCCTGGGTGGTGTAGATATTAAACCCATCATAACGGAAGCCTCGGCGACTGGATTTAAATTCGCGGCACCGGCGGGCGCCTCCGGTATTCTCATCGCGACCACCAGCGGTGGTTCCACGCGATTCGGCCCTTTTACACTTATCCTTCCGGTTCCGAGGATTACTGGATTTAGTCCGACCTCCGGGACCCTCGGGACGCGAGTTACGATTAATGGTGCGAATTTCGCTGGAATTACGGAGGTAACGATCGGCGGCGTTTCCGCCACCGGAATTACGATCTTGAGTCCGACGCAGATGACCGCGCTGGTGGGAACTCAGTCCCGTAATGATGTGATCAATGTAACGAATAACGGCGGAACCGCGACGACCTTGGGTTCGACTCTCGGAAATTCGGCGAATGGAAAATTCGAATCGCTCTGCGATCCAATCATTGATGAACGCCGCACCCTCGCGATGAATGATGCCTCGATTCGCCTCGATGCTTGCCGAACGAATTTTCCCGGAAGTCCGAACGCCGGCGCAAATTGCTCGCCCGCCGCGGCCGGACACTGGAACTTTTCGTTCCTGATGTCCCAGATGGCGCCGAGCGGAATGTCGACTTCGACGTTCATTAAGAAATGGCTGCTGAACTGGCAGAAAACCACTTCGGTAAACGCCCTCCCGATCGGTTCGGCCGCATCGGGAGTGAACATGCCACTGCTTACGAACTGGGTTCGCACCACCGGTGCTCCCGAGTTCGACGGGACCGCACCCCTTGATTTGAACCAAGGTCCATTCACGCTCGCTTCGATCCTGTTTCGTCCGGATCTCGACGGAACTTCCTCGACACCAAGCGCCGGCGAAGGACGCTTCGTTTTCTCGAACTTCGGCGGTAAAGCCGTAATTTTCGAGTATAAACTTCCGGTTTCGATGGGGTCAGTTCCGACTTCGGCCGCAGACTGGAACTTAATTATGCACGACCTTTCGACGGCCACCGCCGGAACGGACGCGTATAGTAGCGCTCTCCAAGCCGCGACGGATCGCTTCGCGATGAAGAATTTCGCGGGCGTCGCCGGAATGGTGAACGGCAGCGGAATTAACCAGGTCCGAACCAATCAGTTTTTCGAGGTCGAAGGGCTCTGGGCGCTTCGTGAATTCCGTTTAACGGGAACCGCCGTATCCGCGGCGGTATTACCCTCGGGAACGGTCGTCGCCGCCGGACCGGGGGAACTGGTTTCTTTCACCACGAAAGAATCGAACCCGGCATCACTGAACGCAACGGGCTCCGCGGTTGAAACGTGGGTTTCCCAAAACTCAGCCGGAGTCATCGCGGGCACTGCGCATATGCCTCCGGATCTCTGGGGTGGTCGCTCGCCGACTCAGACAGCCATTTCATTTAACTCCCTTACCCCGCCGGCCCGCAAAGCCTACGAGATGTCGACGTGCGGTGGGTGTCACGCCCCTTCGAATTCGGGAAGTGGGTTCCTCATGGTGAATCTAACATCCGGTTCTTTCGCGCCATTCATGACGGGGGTCACGGGAGCCGGGGCCGGTGCAATTGGTCCAGACGGATTTGCGCGGCAGTCGAACTCTCCCTTTATCGCCTCTCCCGTAGACGCGGCCGGAAATCGAGTCCTCAACTACTCGGATCTTCACGCCCGCTCGAAGAACCTCATTAATAAAGTCATCAGCGGCTTCTGCCGTTAATTCGAATTTTAACGATAAAGGACACTGACTATGAAGACGCAATTATTCATGATCCTCGCGGCCGTACTCGGAATTACGCTCTCTCCCTCCACGGGGAAAGCGGCAGATCTGGCGCTTAAGACCGCCACGAAGACGACCATTAAGACGACGGCACCGATCGAACTAAAGAGTGTAGATCCTACTGAACTCCGAGCTGTTTCCACGATCGATCTTAAGGCGGCTACGGCCACCGAGCCGGTCTGGATTTATAAGACCTCGAATGCGAAAGACTGCGGAAAAACCGGCGAAGGCGTCGACGCCCAGGAAACTGACCTCCAGGATGGGAAGAAAGAACTTGAAGCCGCGTCGATTCGCGTCCTCAGTAGCGAGCAAAATGTATCCGACGCGGGGAAGGCCGGCGGCCGAAAATGCGGCGACACGGGAGCATTTATTTCGTGCTACCTGGTTTTTCCGACGGCGGTAAAACAAGCGGCCGGTTTAGGGTTTAGTCCTGGCAGCCGCTGTGGAAAACCGTTTAAAACTCGGGTGCACTAAAGAGGTCTGGAGGAGCTACTCCGGAACTTTCTTAAGCCGGCTCAGGCTCTCGATCCCGAGCGCCACTTTATCGCCCCAGGCGCCACTCCACTGCTGGGAGCCGATCCATTTAGCGGCGATCCCTCCGTCACGGTTCACGAGGTAGGTCTCCGGAAATTGGTATGAGCCAAACTGGTCGGAGACTTTAGCCTCCGGATCAAGCACCGAAATGACGTTCGTCGTGAGCATCTCTTCTTTTAAAACCGTGTGGACCTTTTCCCAACTTTGATCCTGACTGACGAGCACCCAGAATATCTCTCGTCCGGATTGGTCTTTCGGAGTTTTCTTTGCGGCCGCGAGGATTTCTGGAATTTCCGGAATACAGGGGGCGCACCAGCTCGCCCAAAAATGAATGACGTAGACATGATCCCGTAATTCGTTCGCGCCGAATGATTTACCGCTAAAACGATTCATTGAAAAATCCGGTGCCTGCTTTAAGCCATCGGGTAGCGTTTTTAAAACCGATCCACTCGAATTCATTAAGTAGATCCCGACCCCGACGAGCACCGCGATGATACCGAGCAGGATGAAAGGTCGCTTCTGCGTTCCTATTTTCGACGTAGATTCAGACATTTCGTAAATGCTAACAGGTGGCGCCATAAACTCCCACCCGGGATTTTTCCGCCGAAATACTGCCATCTTTATGACGTTTTTCGGCGATTTTGGCCCCTACGCCCCTATAGGCCTAAACCAGGGGGGTGGATTGCGCATTATTATTGTTTCACCCTATAATTAAGTATGGCCCATGCCCTCGTGCTAAATGCCAAGTGACGATTTGGAGAGGTTCGAAACTGGCATTTAG
>JANXTV010000103.1 GCA_025352185.1 Oligoflexia bacterium | reverse complement strand
GAGTTGAAAAACCTAATCATCGGCGCTGACCTCGCACCGAAGACAATAAAGTAGCGTAGCGCCTCGGACGAAAATCTGGGGCGCTGCCATTTTACGGCATTACTTTTTCAACGCCCGAACGACGGACGTTTTTCCTATGTTCAAGCGTGCAGCGATTTCTCGATGCGATAGCCCCGACCGCCGCAGATTTACCAGCTCCGCGATATCGACCTTCTTCCTTATCCACCGCTCGCCGAAAGTCAGTATGACCACCGGCGGGCATGGTTCGTTTGTACTGGGACAGCTCCCACCATTTTTCTCCAGAATATTTTCCAGGCCCCTAATAAAATTCCCAGGACGGCTCGTCCGGCCATCCATGGCCTGCGCGACTGGACGCCTCCAGCTGCGCGGCGCTCGCATCCTGAAAATTTTATTAGGGGCCTGAGAAATATTCTGGGGCTCAGTCGTTTCTGCCGCCGGAATCGAACGACGAGGATCGGCCGCGATGAACCGCGAAGCGGTTGAGCGCGGTAAATCGAACAGGAGGTTCGATTTACCGCAGCCCGGCCCCGGAGCCGAGGCCTGGAAGGCCGAGGTGCGAGGGGACGATTCCTGCTGGGGCCACCATTTTGTAAGTTGATTTGGATTGAATCGCGCCTCAACGCGGCTGACGTATCAATCCGTAAGAGACTAATCCGGACCTTCCAAACGGGGTTTCCTTCACCAGCTTGAATCCATTGCGTGCGTAAAACCCAATATTTTTCGGATCATGGGTCAGAACGAACGTTGGAATTCCTTCGCGATCCGCTCGACTTAATCCAGGCTGCAATAGCATCGATCCCAAGCCTAATCTCTGTGCTTCCGGAATGACCACGATGGACTCCAGCACCCAAAATTTTCCGTTCCTAAAAATCTCGGAACAGAAGTGACTTTCATGCGAAGTAAATTGGCTCAATCGCTTGAAGGTGTCGAATCCGTACTTAAACGGCACTTTAAGGAGTCCGGAAGTCAACTGATCCAAAAGTGGAACCCCAGCCCTACGATTCGGAGGCGACCACATTGAGACGCCTAGCACCTCGCCTTCGGTAGTGTAAGATTCACAATATTTAAGGCGAATTCCCGCCCCTCTAGGAAATAACCACCGAAGTTGGGCGAGACGTTCGGAGTCTTGTGGAAAGATCCATCGCCAGGCCGGACCAGCGAAAAAGCCGCGAGCGTTCGCTTCAAATATTCCGAGATAGTGCGCTTTCTCAGTCGGGACAATCTTTATCGTGGCCATATCGACTTTAGAATTCATATTTGAATTCAAATACAATGATGTATCTTAATTGTCTAGGTAGACTGGTACCAATTGAGGTAAATAAATGAGAAAGGGTGTGAACTCGGTGCGAACAAAATCCATTAGACCACGGCCACGTCGACTCACTCGGGAACAAAGTCGGAACGAAACTCGGATGCAGATCATTGAAGCGTCCGCAAAGATTTTCATAAAGCGAGGCTATGATGCAGCTTCTGTGGATGAAATTACCGAGTCTGCTGGTTTTAGTCGTGGAGCATTCTACTCGAACTTTTCTTCCAAAGAAGATCTCCTTCTCGCGCTTCTTGAGCGAAGCCACATCCGAGATCGCGATGAAATGTGTCTCGCGCTCGATCAAAAGCAAAGTCCACAGGTGCAGTTAGGTCGACTCAAGGAACTCATCCTGGATCAAGTCGGGCGGAGGGAAATTTATCTCCTATTCCTAGAGTTTAAACTCGCTGCCCTTCGGACTCCTCCACTCTTAAAAAAATGGACGAAACTTCAGCGTATTCATCGAGCCGAAGTGCAAAAAAATTTTGATACTCTCTTTTCGAATTTCGGATTGAAATCCAAGGCAGTCACTTCCGGAATCTTCGTCTCGTTAGCCGCATATTTAGAAGGAATCATCACTCAGTGTGCCTTGGATCCAGAAAGCGTTTCCGAAAAATCGGCGAGAAAATACGTCGAGACCATATGGGACCGAGTGCTCGAAGAACTGAACCTCAAAACGCCTGAGTGAGGGCACACCCTTTAGCCCCCGGGTAACGATCAGCTCAACAAACGAAAGGTAAGACGCCCAGTTCGTCGCAAACACCGTTCATCCCATTTCTGGTCTCGTTACCGAGAACGGATAACGCCTGGGACTGAATCTAGACTTTCTCGTCCGGGTTCTCGTCCATCGGAGGTACATCGACGATCTTCTCATTTTCCATTTAAGATGGGGAACTCTGCCCTACTTCTCTTCATCCCGCAGGGTGAGGATTTCACACCCGTCCTTCGTGACTACCACGGTGTGCTCCCACTGCGCGGAGAGTTTACCGTCTCGGGTAACCGCCGTCCAATCATCGTCTAGGTGACGAATTTCCGCGGTCCCTTCATTAATCATCGGCTCGATCGTAAATACCATCCCCTCCCGGAGCGGAACTCCCTTTCCCCTTTTTCCAACGTGGGAAATTTCGGGCTCTTCGTGCATCTGCTTTCCGATGCCGTGCCCCGCGTATTCCTTCACGACGGAAAAACCATTTCGGGTGGCATGCTTACTCACGCTGAAGCCAATATCGCCCGTCGTATTTCCGGGTTTCACTTCTTCGATTCCCTTGAGCATACATTCACGGGTGACTCGGCAAAGTCGCTCGGCCCGTTCGCTCGCCTTACCGACGATATACATTCGCGACGTATCCGCGATGAACCCGTGCTTTTTAACCGTTACGTCGAGATTAACGATATCGCCCTCCTTAAGCAGTTCGGTTTTCGACGGAACTCCGTGACAGATCACGCTATTTACCGACGCACAAAGGGCGAACTGGAAATCGTACTGCCCGATGCTCGAAGGAACCGCGTCGTAGTCTTCGATAATCCATTTCTCGGCGAGCTTTGCGATATGGTACGTCGACACTCCGACCTTCACTTCGGGAATGAGTCGCGTGAGAATTTCCGCCGCGATCTTACCGGTTTTTCGATAGAGTACCAAGTCGGCTTCGGTTTTTAAGTCGATCATCGGAGGGACGCTAAGTGACCGTCGATCGCTTCGACGTCCGGACTCTTCTCACCGCGGATCTCAACCGCGATTGTCCGAAGGGCCTTTAGATTCTTTTCAGCTTCCTTCGTTTTCTTTAATTCTTTCTGGACTAACGCAAGGAGAAGCAGGCCCTGGGTATAGACGTCGAACGCATCTTCGTCGAGCTCGCAGGCTTCCATGGGATCGTCCAGGAGCGACACGAGCCGTTGCCAGCAATACTCGGCTGCCGGAAGGTCCCGGAGGTCCTTTTGATTTAAAGTCCCGAGGCCCAGAAGTGCCTCACCGTAAGCCGGAAGTTCGGTTTCGTCCGTTTCCTCGAGGTGAAGGAGCAAGTCTTCAAAACCATTTTTAGCGCCCTCGACGTCTCCGCGGCGATAAAGATCGGCGATGAGCGCCTGTTGTTTCTGGATATTCATGGAGCATCCTTACCATAAAAATCGAGACTGTCCTTACTGAGCGTCACTTAATCCTCTTGCATCAGCCGATAGCCGATTCCGGGCTCCGTGACGATTAGGCCGGCTGTAAAATCTTCCGCACGGAGCTTTTTCCGCAGCTGACCCACGTAAACCCGCAAATACTGAGTATGTTCAACTGAATTCGGACCCCAAATTTCCTTGAGTAACGCGCGGTGGGTGACCACTTTACCCGCATTTTTAACCAAGACTCGGAGAATGTCGTATTCCGTCGACGTAAGCCGAACGAGGGTACCGGCGACCATTACGGTATGACCCTTAAAATCGCATTCAAGTCGTCCGTTTCGGTAGATCGTCGATTGGTCAACCGATTCAAAATGCCGAAGTCCGACCCGGATGCGAGCAAGGAGCTCGGCAACACTAAAAGGCTTCGTCAGGTAATCATCCGCCCCCTGATCGAGCGCGAGTACCTTATCCGCGTCACTTTCCCTGGCGGTGAGAATAATTATAGGCACCTTCATCCATTCGCGCAGCTTTAGAAGTACGGTCTGACCGTCGATGTCGGGTAACCCGAGATCGAGAATGACGAGATCCGGTCGATATTCAATTGCCGCCTGAACGCCCTTCGCGCCCGAGATTTCGGTACGGACCGAATAGTGATTCTCCTCGAGGCTACTCACCAGGAACCGCGCGACAGATTCTTCATCCTCAATAACCAGAATTCTCCTCATCGCAGCACTCCTTCTGGTACTTCCTGGGACGGGAGGAGCACTTTAAAAATCGACCCGCGGTCGTCCGGCCGATTTTCCGCGAAAATATGGCCGCCATGGGCCTCGACGATCGACTTCGCGATCGAAAGACCCAATCCTACTCCGCCGAGAGGACTCCCTTCCGCTCGGTAAAATCTCTCAAAAAGTCGCTCCGGGGGTACATCGGGTATACCGACTCCCTCGTCCACGACCGAAAATTCGGCATACGTTTGGTTCTTCTTCGTCACGACTCGAATGCTCGATCCCGGGTTCGAATAGCGGGCAGCGTTTGAAATGAGATTCACGAGCACGTGCTCTAAAAACTTTTCATCTCCTTTTAAAAAGAGATCGTCGCTTGCGAATGAACACGTGAGCCGGTGGGATTTTTGGATTCTTGCCGAACGCTGCACTACGGAGCGAATAAAATCATTTAGTTCGAAAATATCGTCGCTTAGCTTTAAAACGCCGCTCGCAATTCGAGACATGTCCATTAAGTTCTCGACCGTTTGGTTTAATCTTTCGGCCGACTCCACGACGTCCTCCGCGATCTTTTCACGAGTGGGCTGGTCTTGCGCCGTGCCTAGCTTCCTTAAAGCCGTCGCACCGCCAATAATAGTCGTGAGTGGAGTACGTAGCTCATGCGAAACGGTATTTAAAAGCGCTTGGTGGAGTTTTTCGGATTTTTCGTAAACTTCTGTCTTTCTCGAAAGGGCCTCAAACGATTCCCGCTCTAGGGCGATCGCAAGATGGCCACAGATCGTTTCAATTAAATTTTCCTGGTCGAGAGAAAGGGAACGATCGTCCTGGGGATAGAGGAGCAGCACACCGATGAAGGAGGATCGACCCTGGAGGGGAATGCAGAGGCATCGTGAAGAGGCTAATGTATCCGTGCGCCATCCCGCTTTCTTCTGGTTATCGAAAGCCCAGTGCGCCACCGCGAGATCCTTTTCCGAAACATTCCGCTCAGTAGACACTAGGAATTGATCCGAAATTCGACCGGACTCACTCACGGTCGTGATCGCGACGGTCGAGGAAAAGGCAAGCTCGATACTTCGCACGGCCTCACTCGCGATCTCCTCGCTAGCGGCGGCTTCGGCGAGTCGTTTCCCAAATTCATAAAGAATGCTCGATCGGCGTTCCCGCTGACGTAGGTCGTTTTCCTGCCGCTTTATTCGGGACGTGAGAAAACCGGCAACTGAGGCCACCGCGAAATACGCGAGAATCATCATGACGTCTTCGGGTTCACGAATCGAGAAAGTAAACCGCGGGGGAATGAAGAGAAAGTTCCAGAGAACCGCACTTAATGCCGCGCTGAAAACGATGGGCCCCGCGGCAGCTACGGTCGCGATAGGAAGAATACCGAGTAAAAGGCCGAACCCAATCGCCCGGTAACCAAGGGTTTCGGCCAGCGGAAAACCAAGGGCGCACAGCAGTCCCACGTAAAGGCTTGTTTTAATATAGATCGCGGGCTTCGAATTAAACTTAGGCCACTGAATATGGAAGCCCCGATAGATAGGGCGCCTCTTCTGCCGAATCACGTGAATATCGACTTCGCTCGTTTCGTTTACGAGCTGATCGAGAATGTTTCCACCAGAAAAAAAGTCCCGTAGAAAACGACGATCCGGGCGCCCCATCACGATCTGCGTAACGTTTCTTTCCGCGGCCACACGCTTTAGCGCCTCCGAGACCGACCGATCTTTCGTCATCACGACTTCGGCGCCGAGCTCCCGGGCAAGGTTCAAGTTCTTCGTTAAGGTCTCATGATCGGACGCCGAAAGTTCGACCCCGGTATCGACGTGTAGCGCGACCCACGGCGCTTCTAAATTAAAAGCAGTTCGTCGTGTGCTCCGAATGAGTCGAGCCGAAAACGGGCTGTGGCTGATCGCCACGATAAGCCGTTCATTTGTATTCCAGGTGCTCAGAATTCCTTTGGATTGGCGATGTTCCCGTAGCTGGTCATCGACTATTTCGGCCGTGAACCGAAGTGCAAGCTCGCGAAGCGCAATCAGTTTCTCTTCCTTAAAAAAATTTTCCGCCGCGCGCTCCGCCCGGTCCCCGAGGTAAACTTTCCCATCTTTAAGACGTCGGAGTAATTCCTCGGGAGAGAGATCCACTAACTCGATTTGATCCGCAAACTCTAAAAAAACGTCCGGGACCGTCTCGCGCACCGGAACGCCCGAAATTTGGTAGACGAGGTCCGCCCGGCTTTCGAGGTGCTGGACGTTCAGTGTCGTGTAGACATCGATTCCTGCAAACAAAAGTTCTTTCACGTCCTGGTATCGCTTAGGGTGCCGAGAACCGGGAGCATTCGAATGGGCAAGTTCGTCGACTAAAATGAGGTCGGGTTTTCGAGTGAGCGCACGATCAACGTCGAATTCTTCGAGCACCGCTCCCTTGTAATCTCCGGATTTTCTGGGCAGAACTTCGAGCCCCTTCAGAATATTTTCAGTATCTAACCGCCCGTGCGTCTCGACTAGACCCACGATGACATCAAGACCCGCTGCCTTTTTTTCCTGAGCGGCCCGAAGCATGGCGTAAGTTTTCCCCACGCCGGGGCACATACCGAAGAATACCTTCAGCTTTCCTCGGTTCCTTTGATGCTCGACCTTCTGAATTCCTTTCAAAAGGTCGTCGGGATTCGGGCGATATTCGGGGGGCGACACGTTTACCTTCTACTCTCCTATTTTTCCCTCGGGGCGATGGCTTTAAAATCGTCCAGAGCTAGGTTTAACTCTAAAACATTCACCCGAGGATCCCCAAATATTCCGAACTGCCTCGTTTTCGTATTCTGAGTCACCAGTCTCTCGACGACTTGCGTTGATAAATCGAGAGCTTGGGCAACCCTCTCGATCTGCGCGGAAGCCCCGGCGACGCTGATTTCCGGATCGAGACCACTCGCAGACGTAAAGAGGAGATCGTCAATCAGACCCGCTTTTCGGCTCGCTTCCACTCTAGTCTTTAAATCTAAACTCGTGGGGCCGAGGTTACTCCCTCCCGATGGGAGCGGATTATAGTCAATCGCGGAGGGACGGGGCCAGAAATGACCAGCCGTAGAAAACTTCTGAGCAATGAGGCGGGAGCCAATTGCGATCCCGTTTCTACGCACGATCGAACCATTCGCTCCATCACGAGAAATGATTTGAGCGAATCCCGTCATCGCCAGCGGGTAAACGACTCCCGTAATCAGGGAAAAAAACAGAAAAACTCTGAGTGCCGCCCCGATCATACCGCACCCACTTTTGAAATAATCACATCGATAACTTTTATGCCGACGAAAGGAACAATGAGGCCCCCTAAACCGTAGATAAGTAAATTACGTCGCAGCAGTGACGATGCACCGAGCGCCCGGTAACGGACTCCCTTCAGAGCCAGCGGAATCAGCGCTACAATGACGAGGGCATTAAAAATTACGGCGCTCAGAATCGCGCTTTCGGGCGAGGAAAGGCCCATCACATTTAACCTCGCCAGTGGACCTCCCGCGCCTCCCACTGCGTAGAGCGACGCAAAGAGAGCCGGGAGAATCGCAAAATATTTCGCGACATCGTTCGCAACGCTAAATGTTGTGAGTGACCCGCGAGTCATCAGTAACTGCTTACCCGTTTCGACGATTTCGATAAGTTTGGTCGGATTGCTATCTAGATCGACCATATTCCCGGCCTCCCGAGCGGCCTGAGTTCCGGTATTCATCGCGACCCCGACATCCGCCTGCGCGAGCGCCGGTGCATCGTTAGTCCCGTCGCCAGTCATGGCGACGAGTCGGCCCCCGGCCTGCTCATCCCGTATCCGTTTCAACTTCATTTCGGGCGTTGCTTCCGCCATGAAATCATCAACCCCCGCTTCTGCCGCGATCGCCGCTGCCGTGAGCGGATTATCACCGGTGATCATCACGGTCTTAATCCCCATTTTTCGAAGCTCCGC
The DNA here is from genome assembly GCA_025352185.1 of Oligoflexia bacterium. Taxonomy (GTDB): domain Bacteria; phylum Bdellovibrionota; class UBA1018; order UBA1018; family UBA1018; genus JACMQW01. Next base: position 2,211 of record JANXTV010000103.1, on the reverse strand, counting down.
GAATCGCTCGCGAATCCCACCTTTTACGACATCCTTTAAGTGAATCACTCCCAGGGCGCGGGATCCTTTGGCCACGACTAAGGGCGTACCGCCGTGACGAGCAATCTTTTCGACACTGTCCTTAACCCCGGATTCTACTTTTCCACCCTGATCGATGATCCACTTCGCCACGGAGTCGTAGGCGCCCTTTCGAACGGAGACACTCTTGCCGTTTTCCTTTAAATCCACGCCGCTCATTCGAGTCTGCGCCGTAAAAGGAATGAACTCTGCAGCCCGTGGATCCAGGGCCTCGCCCCGAAGGTTAAAGCGTTCCTTCGCGAGCACGACGATCGAACGGCCCTCGGGAGTTTCGTCACTGAGCGACGCTAACTGCGCCACCTCGGCAAGTTCGATTTCCTTAACCCCGGGCGCCGCCATAAACTCACACGCCATTCGGTTTCCGAGTGTAATCGTCCCGGTCTTATCGAGGAGTAAGACATCGATATCCCCCGCCGCTTCCACGGCGCGGCCGCTCGTCGCAATCACGTTTTTCTGGATCATGCGATCCATGCCACTAATTCCGATGGCGCTTAGGAGCCCACCGATCGTAGTTGGGATGAGGCAAACGAGGAGAGAAACGAGCACGGGAACCGTTATGATCCCGGATAGATTCTGGCCCGCGGCACTGCCGGAATAGTCCGCAAAGAATTTAAGGGTTGTGACCGCGAGTAGGAAAATGAGGGTGAGACCGGCGAGTAAAATCGATAAGGCAATTTCGTTCGGAGTTTTCTGCCGCTTTGCTCCCTCCACCAGCGATATCATTCGGTCCAGAAAGCTATTCCCCGGTTCGGAAGTGATGCGGATGACAATCCGGTCGCTTATCACTCGAGTTCCTCCGGTGACCGCGCTGCGATCTCCTCCCGACTCTCGGATTACCGGCGCGGACTCACCGGTAATCGCCGATTCGTCAACCGTAGCGATCCCTTCGCTTACTTCGCCATCGGAAGGTACGATATCACCCGTCTCACAAACGACGAGGTCACCTCTTTTCAGGTTACTCGCATTTAAGGACTCCTCGTTACCGCCGACTAGCAGCCGAGCTAAAGTGTGAGTGCGGGTCTTCCTTAAACTGTCGGCCTGGGCTTTACCCCGCCCTTCCGCGATCGCCTCCGAAAAATTTGCGAATAGGACGGTAATCCAGAGCCATATCGCGATCTGAGCATTAAAGGAGCTCATCGAACCCGTGAGACAGTATCCCGTCACCAGCACCGCACCCACCATCGTGATAAACATGACCGGATTCCGTAAGAGCGACCTCGGATTTAACTTAACGAAGGAATCTCGAATGGCTTCGAAAAAAATGGATCTACTTAATAGTGAGTGCTTCATTTTAAAAAGTCCTTCCTGACTGCATGAGGAAATGTTCGACGATGGGTCCTAGGCTTAACGCCGGCAAGAACGTTAATCCGCCTACGATTAAAATGATGGCGATTAAAAGGCCGACAAATAACGAGTTGTCGGTCGTAAACGTTCCGAAACCCGGCGGTGAATACTTCTTTCCGGCCATACTCCCCGCGATTGCCAGTACCGGTAAAATCACGCCAAATCTCCCAAGGAACATCGCGATTCCCAGACTTACGTTAAAGTAGGGAGTATTTGCATTGAGTCCCGCGAATGCGGAACCGTTATTATTCCCCGTCGAAGCGAACGCATAAAGTATTTCGGATAACCCGTGAGGCCCCTTACTCGAAAGACTTGAGAGCGCGACGGGTAATATGAGCGAGACGCCGGCTCCTACGAGTACGGCGGCGCTCGGAATGAGGATCCCTAGAATAGTCATTTGTACTTCACGCGATTCGATTCGCTTTCCGAGGTATTCAGGAGTTCGGCCGACCATTAAGCCCGCGATAAACACCGTGAGAATGACAAAAAGAATCATCCCGTAAAGACCGGATCCTACTCCGCCGAAGATAATTTCCCCGAGCATCATATTAAACATCCCTACTGCGCCCGCGAGTGGCGATAGCGATGAGTGCATGGCGTTCACGGAACCATTAGATGCTGCCGTAGTGAAGGTCGACCAGAGGATACTATTCGTCACCCCAAACCGAGTTTCCTTCCCTTCCATGAGCGCACTTATATTGAGGACCGGATTCAGCTGGTACTCTGCCCACAGTGAAATTCCGAGTCCCGCCCCGAGTAACACGATCATGGTCGTAAAAAGAATCGCCC
>JANXTV010000094.1 GCA_025352185.1 Oligoflexia bacterium | reverse complement strand
TCCCGGCTGTCAAGTGGAGATCCCCCCTCCCCACCTCGAACCCCTTGGAAGCAGACCGCATTCTATGATACGCCTCACTCATAATTTAGGTCGCACCACGTTCGGGCGGGCTTATGGCTTTGCCCTTTTTTTTTATTCTATGAATGAATTGATCGAATCATCCGCCGCGGAAACGGCGAACGAAAAAGAGAATCAAAACCTGCGGAAGGGTATCCTTTCTCCCGCCGAGCAGCTCTATCACCACCTATCGCCCCTCCTCGAGGGTATCGGGTACGAACTCGTGCACCTCGAGATGATGAATAATCGGGATAAGACGCTCCGGATCTACATCGACGTGCTGGGCGCCCGCGAAGAAGGCATCGGCGTCGAGGATTGCGCGATCGTGTCCCGCGCCCTCGATGAGCCCCTCGAAAACTTAAAAGAGGTCGACGGATTTTTCGGCGGCGCCTACGAACTCGAAGTTTCGTCCCCGGGCGTCGACCGCCCGCTTCGCAAAGCCCGCGATTTCGATAAATTTTCCGGACGCGACGTTCGCATCCATACCTTACGCGCCCTGACCGCCGACGAAATCGGAAATACCGATTATCAAACGCGAAACCCGAAGCAGAAGAACTTCATCGGGATCCTCGGCGGTATGGACGGCCTTAAGAATTCCGTAAAGATGACGATTCTCGCAAGCATGGGCGCAGCTTCTAAAACTGCTTCCGCTAAAATGTTATCCAAGTCGAAAAAAACCAGTAAAAAACCCGAAAAAAAGGACGAAATCCTGATTCCGATGTCGCTGATCTCGAAGGCGAACATTGAACCTGATTTCGACTTCAGCGAATAACGAAGTGAACGAAGCATTAAAGCTTAAGAAAGAGGAGAACTCCCGATGAACGCAACCGAACTTTCCCGAGTCATCGAATCCGTCAGTAAAGACCGCTCGATCAAGCGCGAGATCATCATCTCGGCGCTGGAACAGGCCATGCTGATGGCCGCGCAGAAAAAATACGGACCCCACGCGGTTCTCGAAGCCCACTATAATACCGAATCCGGCGAGATCGATCTCTTCCTCTTTAAGAAGGTCGTCGAGTCCGAACCCGAAATGCTCGAAGATAGCGAAGAAATCGACATTAAAGAGGCGCGCGGACTGGATCCCGAATGTCAGCTTGAAGACGAAATCGGCGTGAAGGTCGAAACGCCGGACTTCGGCCGAATCGACGCCCAAACCGCGAAGCAAGTGATCTTCCAGAAGGTTCGCGACGCCGAACGCGAAATCATCTTCTCCGAGTACATTCACCGTAAAGGCGAAATCATCACCGGGATCGCTCGCCGCGTAGAACGCGGAAATCTGATCATCGACCTGGGCCGTACCGACGCCGTTCTCCCCCGTGGAGAAATCATCCCCGGGGAAATCTTCAAGCCCGGTGACCGCGTCCAGGCATTCCTGGAAGATGTCGTCACCTCGACGAAAGGCCCTCAGCTTTACCTCTCGCGTACGAGCCCTCGCTACCTCGCGAAACTTTTTGAAATCGAAGTCCCGGAAATCCGGGACGGGATCGTCGAAATTAAGCACTGCGCCCGCGAACCGGGAGCTCGCTCGAAAATTGCGGTCGTTTCGAAAGACCGCGACGTGGATCCGGTCGGCGCTTGCGTCGGGATGAAGGGCGTTCGCGTCCAAGCCGTGATTCAGGAACTGAAGGGCGAAAAAATCGACATCATCCCGTGGTCGGATAACCCGGTCATGTTCGTTCGCTCGGCCCTCTCGCCGGCCGAAATTTCCTCCGTCCGCATGGACGAGCGGAATCGCATGATGGAAATCATGGTCGAAGACGACCAACTTTCCCTCGCCATCGGTAAACGCGGACAGAACGTCCGTCTTGCCGCGCAGCTCACCGGCTGGAAACTGGATATCATCTCCCGTTCGAAACTTTCGAAGCGTACGGTCGACGTCGTCGCCGTGCTCCAGCAAGTCGAAGGCGTTTCGGAGACTTACGCGCAAGCAATTTACCAATCCGGCATTACCAGCATCCGCGCCCTTTCCGATGCTTCGGTGGAAGTGATCCAAAAGATCACGGGATACGAAGATGCCGCATTGGCGGCGAACCTTAAGGAACGCGCTCAGGAAGCACATAAAAAATTCGGCGATACCATCCCGACTTCGGTGATGACGACCGCTTCGAATTCCCCAATCACCAGTGGAGTAGCGGAAAGTTCCCGTGACGCGAAAGCGCTCGCGGAAGAACGCCTCCGCGAAATGATGAAGCAGGCATCCACTCCCGAAACGACCCCTTCTGGAAGCAAGGAGAGCTAAGGCAAGTCAGTGCACAGATTGGCATTGGACTTCCCGGCTTTAACCTTATTTTTCAGGAGATGACATAGAGTGGAACAACAGACCCAAGGCATGACGATGAAAGTCTACGAACTCGCAAAGGAACTCGGTGTTGATTCGATCTCATTAGTGGATAAGCTCGCGGGCTTAAACATTAAGGTGAAGAATCACATGAGCGACCTGGAGGCGGCAGATGTTCTCGCCGCGCGCGAATCGCTCGGTAAGAATGCTAAGAAAGCGGAACCGGCTAAGAAGGCGGCCGCGAAGACCGTGACGAAGAAGAAAAAGTCGGCGGCAGAAGAATCCGACGACTCAGCTTCGCTTAAAATGGTGAAAAAGTCGGCGGCCGCAAAAACGGCCCCGGCCACGGCGAAAGCTCCCGTGAAGAAGGCCGCCGCTAAAGAAGTGGCTGCCGAAGCCGCTCCCGCGAAAGATGCAGCCGGCTCAAGCCCGATCATTCGCCGACGCGCGAAATCTGAAGAAGGCGGCGGAGAAGCCACCACCCAGACCGTCGTGATGAAGCGCACTGGCGCGACCGATGCGGAAGCAAAACCCGTTTCGACTCCCGCCGCAAAGGCGGCGGCGCTCGCGCACTCCGTAGGCGCCGAACCCGATCCGGTTGAGGAACCCGCTCCCGAAGTCGAAATGTCCGTAAACGAAGGGGCATCCGCCGAATCGATGGGCATGGATCCATCGGCGACGGGCGCAACGCCTGGTTCCGAAGATAAAGAGTCCGACCCGGCTTCTGCAACCGGTCGAATCACGATTGGTGGGCGTCCCGCTCCCCTCGCTCGGAAAAGCTTCCTCACGATGGTGGACGCTTCGCCCGTAAATAAATTACGTATTATCGCCCAGGCTCCGGCCGTTAAGCCGATCGCTCCGGGAACCGGCGCG
>JANXTV010000015.1 GCA_025352185.1 Oligoflexia bacterium | reverse complement strand
AGCGTTTGATGACGCGGCCGCGGAACGCCTGCGGCTCGGAATCGTCGATCCAATCCCGGTACCGAGTCCGGGAGTTCCGAACTAATGGGCCGGATTTCATTCACGGTGAATAACTCGAGGAGACCCTTATGAAAGTGATTTACGCGACCTTATTACTGATGAGCTTCCCGGCACTGGCGGCTGTCCCCTGCCCGCGAGGAGCGGTAATGAACGATGAATTTTACGATCGGAATCAGATTTCGATCGAATTTAATCGGGACCTCCACCTTTCGGTGGACGAAAAGATCCGAAATAAACTGCCCGAAGGTAACTCGTTAATTCCGACGAAAAAATTTAAAGAGAATTGGATCAGCGATCGATTGGGAAGTCCGAAACGCATTTACGTGACTCCTTCCGAAGGTGGAATTGCGGTTACGACGATACCGAAAGGTACCGTACTCACGGAATCCGACCGCCCCGAGCACCAGGGCGTAGAAAATCTCCACTGGGCGCACGAAGCTTTTCAGTTTGAACCGAACGCCGTAAAAGTGGGCCGGATTGAGATCCTTTACTTTACGAACTGGGGTACGGAAAAGCTCACCGTTAAAGCGGCTCAGAAGCTTCTCGGAGCCACGATATCCTGCGAATCTCGAAACTAGGCTCAGCGGTAGCGAGACGCGAGGCACGTTTTCTTCCGGACCGGATGATTCCTATTCGTTGCCCGGGACCACCTTCTAAAAATAAAAAGAGCCGCCTCCGAAGAGGCAGCCCTTTTTTTTTTGAGAAGGTGGTGGAGACATGGGGATTCGAACCCCAGACCTATAGCTTGCAAAGCTACCGCTCTACCAACTGAGCTATGTCCCCACAGAGAAACTTGGTGTGTTTTAGTGTTTAGCCGAAACCATCCGCTCCCGCAACTCTCTTGGCAGACTAGCGTTCTGAATTCGAAGTGCTATCCTCTGACTATGACGACCCCTCCCGGCCTGGCCGCCCGCCTCGATCCGAAGAACTTCGATCGTGGCATGCTGATTGATGATGAGTGGATGGCGGGTATTTCGAAAGAACCCGAAGGATTTTCTGCATTTGTCGTTGATCACCTCGACGGCACCTACCTTTTTCACTCCCTTTTTCCATCGCTTGAGGAAGCGCTTACTGCGGTGAATCAAATCCCGCGAGCTTGGCGCTACGAGGCGACCGCCGGGTGTTCCGGCGATCGTTGTGCCGAAGGAAAGTGCAAGGGCGAGGGCTGTAAAATCTACTCGGGACCTAAAAAAGAATCATGCGATTGATCCTGTGCCTTCTGTTGGGGCTCATCATTTTTTCACGGGCTGAGGCGGCCGAACCCATCGCGAATCCGTATGCGGAACTCGTCGACGACGTCTTTCCGAATTCGGGTCCTCCGCTCACTTACGGAACCGAATTATTTCGTTGGAGCGGGGCGGAAGGGTTACCCGCCGGGACGAAAATCGACTTCATCCCGGGAAGTATTCAGTGGAGCCGAGTCCACGAGCGACTCATCCTTCCCCGCGTGCGGGTAAAAATTGAAGTTCCGGGGGTGGACGGTGCCCAGCTCGAGGTTCAGTCGCGCCTGAGTCCGCTTCGGCGTTCTTTGAAAGGGAGTTTCTTTGGCGAAGCGGTGATTCCGCTCGTTTCCGGTCTCCCGTCCCGAATCGTACTCCGCATTCGGAAGGCGGGAGTGGACTCCGAAAGCGCGGTGAGCCTCGAGCGAATTCCGAATCCTCTAGATCAATTCGGAATCGATGCCACGTGTTCGCCGTGGGGGGTGGAAATCACCGCCCGTGAAATCGGGAAGAAGGAAAAAAAGGGAAACGTCATTCTATCTGCCTGTCGAATGATTCGGGGCGAGTCGAGCGAAGGAATGGTTGCGCTACTCGACGTGCTCCTTTTCGTGGACGGGTCGGGGGATTCGATTCGCGTGAACGGAGTCGTCGCGAAGGCGGAAGCGCCCTCGCTTTTCCGGCTACGCCTTTCCACCCAAGCGCAGCCCTTTATCCTCGAGATGCAATCGGGCGAGTCTTATGACCTAAAAACGAAAATACCGCCCCGATTGAATCGCGGTTTTTTCGGCCTAGGTTTCGGGCCTTATCAATACCGATTTACGGCGCCGGATACCGACGTAACTACGACGGCGGGTATCGCGACGATTTACGGGAGCTATCAAGTCGCGGAGACCGTTCGATTTACGGCTTTCAACGCGACGGCGATCCATAAAAATTACTTCAGTGACTCCGGATTTTACGTAAAGACAGAATCGGTAAAGCTACTCGATCAGAAAGTCACCCTCTTCGTGATGCTCGGGGCGAACTTCGTCGGATTTAAATATTCGGGAACGACCCACTTTAATTTCGGTGCGCCCCAAGGCTTCGAGGCCGTGTACTATGATTTTCTAGCTTCGAATCGGACGGGTACGATCGGCGCATTCATTTATCCGCCGATCGAGGGGAAGAGTTACTATAACGTTTGGGCTCGTTACGGCGCCCCTGGCTTTTTCGTTGAGTTAAATTATATCGCGATTCGCACGAAGCTTGAGTCGGATACGCTAGACGTTAAGAGCGCGGGCCTCTCGGTAGGGTTTCCACTCGCCCGGTTCTTTTAGAGTTTAACCCGCTACGCTCGCGGTTTTACCTGGTGAATTCCGTAGAGCTTAAGCTTCGAGTGAAGATGAGATCGGTCAATCCCGAGCGTCGTTGCCATCTTCGAAACGTTTCCATCGTGCCGAGCGTAGGCTTGCTTTAAAAGTTCGGCCTCGAAGCGCGCGACCTCTTCGTAGAAACCGGAGGTCCCCGAGGTGGGGGTTTTCCCCGAACTATTCAGGAGTTTCGGATGGAGATCGCCGAGCTCAATACGGTGTCCGTCGATCAGCGCAAGCGAGTAATCGAGCATCGCGGAGAGTTCGCGCACATTG
>JANXTV010000004.1 GCA_025352185.1 Oligoflexia bacterium | reverse complement strand
CTCTCCTCCTTTCGATCGCGGCCCAAGCCGAAACGGGTTCCCCCGAATGGCGCCTGCGTAAGCTTTCCCTGCACCTCCGCGGAACCACGCCGACGCTCGTCGAATACGAAGCGGCGAAAACCGCGGTCGCCGCCGGCAAGGGCGAGGCTTTTTTCGCGGCCCGCGCCGCGGAATACGTAAAATCACCGGGCCACGTTGCACAAATGGACGACCGCTTAAACGAACTCTTCCGCTTTAAAGCCTCGGAAGTTCAAGGCGAAAAATACTTTAAGGATATCGTTACCGAACAGTCGATCCCGATGAATGTCATGAACACGGCAGTCGGCTACGAATCCTATTCACCGCTCCAGGCCGCCAACGGAGTTTTCCGGAGCCTCACCCAGGAGAACCTATCGTGGGACACGCTTCTCCTCGGCACTCACTACCGCGCATTTCCGTATCCTGGCTACGTGAATGGATATCCGACCTCCGACTATTCTCAGGGGAGTTCTCCCGACTTGAACTTTCTCTCGAATCTTCTCGCGAACGACGAGATGACGAAAACCGAATTCAGGGAACTCGGAAAGCTCGCGCTCACTCCGGCGAATGCCGAAGACGTCCGTCTCGCCGGCGTCGTCACCACGAGTCGATTCTTTAACCGTTACGTAAACACGACGACGAACAAAAATCGTCGCCGAGCCGCAGCCATCTTTAGCATCTTCCTCTGCGACGATATGCGAGCCGTATCCGTCCCGGGCGAAACCGATGATCGACGCTTCGTCGACCTCGCCCTCGGAACGATGACGGCCGGTCACGGCGCGGCCACCGGAAACGCCGAAACTCGGCACGGCAGTGACCCCGCCTGCGCTTCCTGCCACTATAAACTCGATCCCCTCGCCTCGCTCTTTACCGGTTTCGGGAGCACCCTCCCACCGGACGCGACGCACGGAGCCCTCGTCTATAAACTTTTCGGTACGGACGGCGCCGTGGAAAAATCCGTAAACGTCCCGGTTAATGGAATGCGGGAACTCGGCGCGGCGATCGTTGCCCAGCCAGAATACGCGAAATGCCAGGTAAAACACTTTTGGAATTGGTACATCGGCTCCGACGTCACCCTTTCTCCGGCGCGGGAAGCCGAAATGATCGCGCTCTTTAATGCGAAAGAGCGGAAAGTAAACGACTTCGTCGTCGCCCTAGTCAGTCAGCCAGAATTTTATACTCCGCCGACCAACAACGCCGCCGGCGTTATGGCCTATCAAAAAGCGGCGAAAGTCCTTAAGGAATGCACCAGCTGCCACGTCACGAGTGCGGACGCACCGAAGACGTCTCTCGAATCATTCCCGATCGGGGGTACCGCCGAGTCCCACGTAAAGTGGATTAAGCGAATCGCGCGCGTGATGGATATCGCGAATGGGGGAACCACGGCGACGATGCCGCCGGCCTCGATTGGTCTCGAACCCACCGCGGTTAAAACGATGAATTCGACGATTCGGTCGTGGCTCTGCCTCGGAGCTCCGGATGCGAACGGGGTTGCGACGGCGAAAGAATTTGGAGCGACGTTATGCGAATGATTCTATTACGGGCCTTCGTGGCTCTCCTCTCTTTTACTTCGATTCCGAACGCGAAAGCCTACGAAGAATCTTTCCGTCGCTACTTCAGTGGACACGGGATTTTCCGGCACCTGGACCAGGCGTTTCCGCAGGCAGCCTCTAATTCGCAGCAGAACTATTATTCGACGAATGCGAAATGCTATAAGATCATGGGCAACGGCGAGGTCCTCGGAATTTCGAAGCCCCTCACGGGTGAAACGACCTCGAAGCGTCCGGGCGCGATCTTTATTTCCTGGTATACGGACTGCCTCCGCATCCGGATTGGGAATTCTTTACCCGTAAATGGCGGCGATGCAACGTACGCGTATTATTTTCCGATCGGCGTAGTGACCGATCGTTTTCGGTGGGGCGCCAGTGCCTGGAGCGATAACCCGGAACCCGTGAGGAAAGCCCTCATTAAGTATTGGATCCAGACCCTCATCGGTCCGTCCCTCGTAAAGGACGAAGCGGCCGTCATCGCTCGTTACGACCAGAAAATGGTCGAGGCGCGAAAGAACCTTCGTGAATCTTCCCTAACCATTCTTTACTCATCGCGCAGGGCGATCGAGTAAAG
>JANXTV010000105.1 GCA_025352185.1 Oligoflexia bacterium | reverse complement strand
CTCGTTCAGGGGCGCGACGCCGGAAAATCCTTAAACTATATCTCCGGAAATAATGTCGACGGGCCCGCGGGGATGATCACGTATACCCAGTGGATGGCCGAGAACGGAAAACTCGAGGCTGATCTCACGGTAACGAAGCTTACCGACGATAAGTTCATGGTCGTCGTGACCGATACGATGCACCGCCACGCCGAAACCTGGATGAAACGGAATATTCCGGAAGATGCGCACGCATTCGTCACCGACGTGACCTCGGGATACGGGCAGTTGAATATCCAAGGACCGAAGTCCCGCGAACTCATGCAGTCCCTCACGACCGCGGATCTATCGAACGAAGCATTCCCATTCCGAACCGCGCGTGAAATCGATATCGGTTATGCGAAGGTCCTCTGTATCCGAATCACTTACCTAGGCGAACTCGGTTACGAACTCTATATCCCAGCCGAGCAGGCGTGCCACGTGTACGATCGTATCGTCGAAGCGGGAAAGAACTTCGGATTAAAGCACGCGGGGCTGAAGGCGCTCGCGAGCTGCCGGATGGAAAAAGGATACCGGGATTACGGTCACGATATCGATAACACCGATGACCCGCTCGAAACGGGACTCGGTTTCGCGGTCGATTTTAAAAAGCCCGGCGGCTTTATCGGTAAGGACGCGCTGCTTGCGAAAAAAGCGAAGGGCCCGATGACGAGACGCCTCGTGCAGGTCATGCTAAAGGATCCCGAGCCGCTCATGTACCACGTGGAAATCCTTCGCCGCGACGGGAAGATGGTCGGTTACGTTCGGGCGGGTTCGTACGGGCACACGCTCGGCGGCGCGGTCGGACTCGCGATGCTCGAAGCCGGAGTGCCGGTCGATGCGGCTTACCTCGAGAGTGGGAAGTGGGAAGTGGAGATCGCGAACGTGCTTTATCCGGCGATCGTGTCGCTGAAGCCACTGTTCGATCCGGAGAATAAAAAAATTAAGGGGTGAACTCCTCGCGGAAGTTCACCCCTTAATTTTATCTTTGAATCGCTGAGGACTATTCGAGAGTAACGGCGCCTTTAGCGAGGTTAATTCGAATTTTTATGGGTGCCGGCGCAAGTTTCGTCTTACCCGTTTCGCCGTCGTAGATCCCGTACGGGATCGAAAGCAGGAGTCCTTTACTTTTATTGTAGCTCGACTTCGCGTTCATCACGCTGATTCCGGAGAAGAAAGTAACGGCAGTGCACGAGGCACCTGGTCCCTGTCCGTCGGGATACGGCATGACGATCGCGAGTCCCGCGCTGCGGGACGCCGGCTCTTCGACGTCGACGTTATAAACTTGGACCGCGCCGTTATAGTACGAGCGTGAGTTTTTCGCGGCCGGTGCGACGAGCGTATCGATGCCGATACCGGCATCTTTACAGTCGCGGATTTCGAAATCGGAGGCGAAGGCGCTAAGGGACATGAGGGATGCGAGAACGAGGAGAGACTTTTTCATAGGATTGCCTTTCGGTGAACGGAGACGAATTAAAGCGTTGAGTCGTCGTGGATCGAGACCGCGCGAACCGCGCAGCTTTCATCGACCGTAACGGAAACCGTGTATTCGCCCTTATAGATGTAACCTTCGACCGAAAAAACGGAGAGCGTCTCCTTCAGTTTCCGGGTGATCTTTACTTTCTTCGTGCGGACAAGTTTTGCGTTACCGATGTCGGAGGATTCGAATCCGTACTTCACCGCGACTTGGTCGAGATTGGATTTTGCGATCGATTTTACGTCCGACGTACAGTCGGCGGCGAAAACTGAAGACGCGCAGAGCGCGAGTGCGATTGGAACGAGGTATTTCATAAAATTCTCCCTGATTTCTTTGGCCGGGGTTTACACTGCGGCGCGTAGATTAATCAAGAAAGGAAAAGAATGGGTGCCGGAAAGGTTCGACTCGAAGGTGTCCGGGGACCGGAGACTAGGGACCGTGGATTACCGGGAAATGCGCTTTTCCATCGAAAGATCGGTGACTTGGTAGGCGAGGGATTCATAGAGTTTTACGGCGGGGGTGTTAAACGCGAAAACGTGGAGCCCGATGGCGACGGCTCCGAGACGTCCGCCCTCGAGTTCCGCGAGTTCCATTACCGTGCGCCCGTACCCTTTTCCCCGCTCGTTTTCGTCGATGAGGACGTCGTAAACGAAAGCCTTTCGATTTTCGGGCGGGCCCTGAAGTGCGAACCAAAGGGATCCGAGTTTCCGTCCCGCAAGTTCGAGAATATAAAAATAGTGGTCGCGAGAATTTCGCCCGAGGGGGAGGAGCCGCGTGAACGTCTCGTCGGCGATACGATCGGCCTCGAGTTCCGAGTACCCGTTCGCACGCATTTTACCGGCGGCATACGAGGTACGGGAATACTCCGCCCAGGCCCGGTATTCGGCGTCTTGCATTTCGCGCAGGACGGGGGTAGGGGAGGAAGTCATCCCGTTTATTTCCGCTCCGCTTCGCCCGTGAGCGCGAGGCCCTCGGCGACGGCGGTAAACGTATCCTGGTCCACCACGACCGCGTTCGGAAACAGCGACGTCAGACGCTCGCGAATGATCGGTACTTTCGAAGTTCCACCGGTAAACTGCAGTCGCTCGACGTCGGTAGGCGCGATCTTTCCGATCCGGCACGTTTCAATCGCCGTCGTACCAATCGCGGAAAGCGAGGGTTCGATTAGTTTCTCGAATTCCTTTCGTTTCACGTCGAAGGCTATTTCGATGGGGTACGATTTAAATTCGAACCCTTTCTTTTCGGCGTTCGAAAGCTCGAGTTTCAGATCCTCGACCGAGAGGTGGAGCCGGTAGCCTAAGTTTTCTTCGACGAGGGTGATTAAGTTCTCGAGGAGGGGAGTTTGCTCCGGATCGACTAGCTCCTTTCGGAGGACGAGGATGAAGTTCCAGGTTGCGCGCTCGCGGAGGAAGGCATGGTGGTGCCACTTCGGAAGCAGCTTCGATAGCGCCGTCGGCATCGTGAGTACGTTCGAGGAGAAAGGACGCTGATAACGAATGCTCGCGCCGAAAAAATTCTGGAGTCGGGCGACGAAAAAATCAGAGTCGAGCGAATCTCCCGCAACCGAAATCCCATGTACGGCGAACGTATGGATTCCGTGCGCACGGGCTTCGAAGAGCGTAAAATCACTGGTACCACCCCCGAGATCGGCGATCAGCGTGACCGGACCCTTCGCGACTCCCGATTTACTTTTCTGTCCACTCGCATGGAGGCTTCCCACCCGAGAGGCGGCGACGGGTTCTTCGATCAGTTTTACATTCGCGAGATTGAATCCCGCCGATTCAATCGCCGAGCGAAACCGCACAACGGCGAGTCCTTCGCGGGCGGAGTCTTCGGAATAACGGGCGGGACGCCCGAAAAAGATGGGAATGCCGTCGAGAGGTCCGCCAATATCGGCTTCGATCACCGCCCGAAGTCCGGTGAGGAACCGTGAAATCAGATCCTCGACCGAAGCGTGCTTTCCGAAAAGGGAAGTTCCCGAAAAATCCGGATTCGGCAGGAGTTTCTTAATCGACTGGAAAAAGCGTCCTTCCATACCCCGGTCAAAGTACTGCTCGATCGCCTTCTTTCCGAGAAAGCTTTCGTTCCGAGTCGGAAAATAGAGGAGCGACTTCAGGAGGTTCGATTCGCCATCGAGTTTCAGGACGCGGGTTGTCCCGTCCGCCTCGAGTGTGGCGGCGACGGTATTCGAAGTTCCGAAATCAATTCCGATGGCGATAGGTTTGTTTTTCATGCTCGTCTGCGAGAGTTACATTCGGAAAACGCCGTACTTTGTTTCGGGAATCGGGGCGTTTAGCGACGCGGAGATTGCGCGCGCGAGGGTCGCCCGAGTTTCCCAAGGAAGAATCACGCCGTCATCCCAGAGTCGTGCGCTCGAGAAATACGGCGAACCTTCGGCTTCGTATTTTTCAAGAATAGGAGCCTGAATTTTTTTCACTGCTTCCGGAGTAATCTTTTCTCCCTTGGCTTCCATCTGTTCCATCTTCACTTGCGAGAGGACGTTCGCGGCCTGTTCGCCGCCCATCACGGAAATTCTGGAGTTCGGCCACATCCAGAGGAACCGGGGAGAGTAAGCACGTCCGCACATTCCGTAATTTCCGGCGCCAAACGATCCTCCGACGACGATCGTAAACTTAGGAACTTTCGCGTTCGACACGGCGGTGACGAGTTTCGCTCCGTCCTTCGCGATCCCGCCCTGTTCGTATTTCTTTCCGACCATGAAGCCCGTGATGTTCTGGAGGAATACGAGCGGGATTTTCCGTTGATTACAGAGCTCGATAAAGTGAGCGCCCTTTAGGCTGCTCTCGGAAAAGAGAATGCCGTTATTCGCGAGGATCCCGATCGGAAATCCGTGGAGGTGCGCGAATCCGGTAACGAGCGTGGTGCCGTAGTTTTGTTTAAATTCCTGGAACCGAGACCCGTCCACGAGTCGCGCGATCACTTCGCGGATATCGAACGGTTTTTTAAAATCGGTGGGGATAATCCCGGCGAGTTCCGCCTGATCGTAAAGCGGCTCTTCGGGCGCGATCCTTTCGATCGGAGTCGGAGCCGGGCGATTTAAAGTCGCCACGATTTCGCGAGCGATCTCGAGCGCGTGCTCGTCGTTTTCGGCGAGGTGATCCGTCACTCCGGAAATTCGGGAGTGGGTATCGCCCCCTCCGAGTTCCTCCGCCGTAACGATTTCGCCCGTCGCCGCTTTCACGAGCGGAGGACCGCCCAGGAAAATCGTCCCTTGGTTCCGCACGATGACGCTCTCATCCGACATCGCGGGCATGTAGGCGCCCCCGGCCGTGCATGAACCCATAACGACCGCGATCTGCGGGATTCCGGCGGCCGAAAGATTCGCCTGGTTAAAGAAGATCCGTCCGAAATGGTCGCGGTCGGGAAAAACTTCACTCTGCAGGGGGAGGAAAGCTCCGCCCGAATCGACGAGGTAGATACACGGGAGGTGGTTTTCGAACGCGATTTCTTGAGCGCGAAGATGCTTTTTTACCGTCATCGGAAAATAGGTTCCGCCCTTAACGGTGGCATCGTTCGCGATGATTAAAGTTTCTCTTCCGTGGACGACGCCGACTCCGGCAATCATTCCGGCGGCGGGGGCCGCACCTTCGTACATGTCATTCGCGGCGAGGGCGCCGATTTCTAGGAAGTCCGTACCGGGATCAAGCAGCGCGGCGACGCGGTCGCGCGCGAGAAGCTTTCCGCGTTTCGTGTGCCTTTCCCGAGCCTCCGTCCCGCCTCCGAGGCGCGCGGCTTCGAGACGCCGCTTTAAATCTTCGGCTAATGCGAGGTGGTGAGTCTGATTCGCTTTAAATTCTGGGGAGTTCGTTTGGACGCTCGACTTGAGGGTGGGCATGCCCTGTATTCGATGGTATTTCTCTGGAAAAATCAATGCTTTGGAGAAGGTTAACATGGTCGGTCAGAACCCAATTCCCGCCACTCTCGCGAATCCTACCTACACGGCTTTAAAGGTCGCCTTCGAGACTCGGGGCGTGCTCACCGTCGCCTTGAA
>JANXTV010000534.1 GCA_025352185.1 Oligoflexia bacterium | reverse complement strand
CTCCACTGGCGACCGAGTCTTCCCCGCCCTGCGGTCTGGATCCGCGTGGAAATCCAGGTCCCGTGGGGAACGCCCGCGTCTCCCAGTTTCCGTGCATAATCGTTCGTTGATCCGAGTTCGTTCACGACGACGTTTCGGGCGAGTGGTTCGGAATTCGTTTCCATTTATTTTTTAATTAAAAGGGAAAGATCGAGCGCCGTAACCGAATGGGTCAGACCGCCGACCGAAAGGAGGTGGACTCCCGGCAGCGTATACTCGGCGATCGACTCTTCCGAAATACCCCCGGAACATTCGACGAGGGTGGCGTGCCCGACGCCTTCAACGACTTTCACGGCCTTAAGGACATCGCCGGGCGCGAAGTTATCGAACATCACGACTTCGACCCGTTCGGTAAGTGCTTCCTTCAGTTCGAGAAGATTTCTCACCTCGACTTCGACTTTTAATCCGTGGGGCGCAATCGCCCGGATCCCGGCTACGGCCGCACGAATACTTCCCGCCGCGGCGATATGGTTTTCCTTAATGAGCACGCCGCCCGCGAGATTCACGCGGTGCGGGTGTCCGCCGCCGGCCAATACCGCCGCGATCGCGCCGTCCCGGTAGTGCGGAAGAATTTTTCGGGTCGAGGTCACGCGCGGGGGCTTCCCCGGATATTTCTTATTCTTCCACTCGGCTTCGACGCGGTCGACAAGGCCGCGGGTGCGGGTCGCGATTCCCCCGAAATAGCTCGCGAGATTTAACATCGGTCGTTCGAGAGTGAGAATACCGATCGCGGAACCTTTTATTTCAAACACCGGGTCCTTCGAATGAACTCGCGCGCCGTCTTCGAGCAGGGCTTTCATTTCGAAAGGAAGTCCCATTTCACTGGAGATCGATTCGGCCACTCTCGCGAGCGCGGCTCCGAAAAAGATTCCGTCGGCTTTCGCGATGATCTCGGCCTTCACCGTCTTATCGCCCTTCGATACTCCGAGCGAGGTCCAGTCGAGCGCGTAACCGTCGTCTACTAACCCGCGAAGGAGGAGATCCTTCATTTCCTTAAAAATCAGAGGCTGCATCCCATCGTTTCCTTACCTTTCTCGTCTCATAAAAACATGCTAGTCGAAAGAAACATGACGCAAACCACTCGCTCCTTTAACCGTACTTCCGCCGACATCCGCCCCCTTTCCTTCGAAGTGGGATTTACCCGCTATGCTGAAGGTTCCGTACTGATTCGCGCGGGAAATACCCACGTTCTCTGCACCGCGACGATCGAGGAATCGGTCCCGTCGTGGCTGAAGGGAAAGGGACAGGGATGGATTACGGCTGAATATTCGATGCTCCCCCGCTCGACGCACACGCGGTCGAAACGGGACCGGGAAAAAGTCTCCGGCCGCACGCAGGAAATTCAGCGTTTAATCGGACGAGCCCTACGGAGTTGTATCGATTTAAAAGCTCTCGGCGAGCGCCAGGTGATTCTCGATTGTGACGTCATTCAGGCAGATGGCGGTACCCGCACGACTTCGATTACGGGAGCCTGCCTCGCGCTTCGCATCGCGATCGGACGACTCGCGAAGGAAGGGAAAATTCCGCTTTCTACTTTTACCGATACCGTCGCCGCAATTTCCATCGGGATGAAATCGGGTGGAGTGCTCGCGGATCTCGATTATGAAGAAGATTCGAGCTGCGACGTCGATATGAACTTCGTGATGACCGGTAAAGGAGGATTCGTGGAAATCCAAGGTACCGGTGAACATTCTTCGTTTTCCCGCGAGGAAATGACAAAAATGACCGATTCCGCGGTGAACGCCCTCGAAAAAATCCGCCAGATCCAACACGAGTTGATCGCGAAACACGGATAGTGTCCGGTACCCGGAGATAAAAAGAACGAAGGCCCGAACGACTCGGGAAGAGTCATCCGGACCTTCGGAGGTGGTTGGTGGGTACAGCTCTGGTGGTAATCGCGAACGCGATTACGCGGCCTTTTGAGCTACCCGGCTCTTAAACGCCTGGTAGTGCTCGAATTTTTTCTCGTAGTCGGAAACCACTTTTCCGTCTTTTTTAATCAGTCCGAACTTAAATTGTTCGTAATGCTCTTGGCAGAAACTGAATTTCCAGTCGGTGTGCTTACAGCCCTCCGCTCCGCAAATCGTTTTTCCGCTCGTCGTGCCTGCTGTTTCTGGTGCGCCCTTTTTAGTACCCATAGGATGAACCCCTTTCATTAATACCTTTCGGGGGGCGGAGGTCTATTCTTGAGTGATTTAATAAAGTATTCGGGGTAAATGACGGAAAGTTGACGGCGCGTTTAAACGGCATCGCCCTCTAAAAGGCAACAGATTCAAGCGTTTATACTTCGCTCCATACCCCCCACAGATTGGATGACCGTTAGACACTTGCACTCGAACTCGACAGGGAATGGCCTCGGAACGGGGGTGAACTCGCGTATATCCGCCGACGCCCTGGCCCGTGGATTGCTCTTATGGACAGGTCACTAAAAACGAGGAATCACGAAAATGAAAATAAATCTTTGGGTCATGTCCTTGATCGCCGTTTCCATCGGAGCGTCGCTTTCTACTTCGACGTCATTCGCAGAACCCCGTGCATCTGATGCGGTGATGACCAAAATTCAGAATCTCCTACAGGGTTCACTTACCGGAAAAAACTTTCACGGAGAAAAGTGCACCGTCCGCGCCGGACTCACCTGGGTTTCCGCCTCGCTCGATGAACCCTCGAAGTACCGCGACTCCCGAGACTTCTCTCTATTCGACTATCAGCCGCGCTACGTATCTTACCGAATCACGGACACCGCCGAAAAACTTGAGCTCTACTACTACGACGGCGGTAGCTACGATGTTCGTATCTCCGACTATAATACGGTCACCCTCAACCTCGACCACGGTAGCGTGACTTCGATCACCGTTCTCAGTAACCAAGCCGCTCACGGTAACTCCGGTGGCGCGATTACCTGCACGATCAGTAACTAATCAATAAGCGCCCCCACAGACTCCGCCCTCGGAAGCGGTGCGGCTTGTCGGTATCCTCCCAGCGGTTACCATCGAGTCCTCACCACCACAGTCCCACGGACCCCGGGACTTCAGAAGGGAACGGATTCTTTCATGCGTTTATTTATTGGGCTCTGCCTTTTTCTCACTTCCACCGTCGCCTTCGCGGAAGCGGATGCGACTCTCCAACAACGTTTTATCCAAATCAACGCGAAGACTCGGGAATCCCGGACCCTCGCCGAAACTCTCGGGATGAGTATCGAATCCGTCAGGTCCGACAGCGCTTGGGGTTTCGCCGATGCGAAAACTATGTCGGCGCTGGAGAGCCACGGAATAAAGATTCTCGGCAACTTCGATTTTACCGTGGGCCGCGGCGGTCACCACGGTTTCGAAGCCGGATTCCCATCGAAAGATGAACGCTTTCACGATTACGCGGAAGTGAAAGCCGAACTCGCTCGAATGGAAAAGGAGAATCCGGAAATTGCAAAAGTGCATATCGTCGGAACCTCCCTCGAGGGCCGCGACATCATGGCGATCCAGCTGAACACGACGAAGGAATCCCTCGAAAAAGGGAAGAGTAATAAAGCCGGCGCTATCTTCCTCGGGGCCCATCACGCGCGGGAACACCTATCGGTCGAGATCCCCCTGATGATGGTCGACTACCTTCTAAAGAATAAGGCGGATGCGAAAATTTCTGCCCTCCTCGATAGCCGTGACCTTTGGTTTGTTCCCCTCGTAAATCCCGACGGATCCGAATACGACATCTCTAAAGGACGTTACCTGAGCTGGAGAAAAAACCGACGCCCGAATGGCGATGGTACCTACGGAGTGGATCTAAACCGCAACTACGGATACCAGTGGGGTACCGGCGGATCGTCGACAAACACAAACTCGGACGTTTACATGGGGCCGAAACCTTTCTCCGAGCCGGAAACGCAGGTCATGAAGGCATTCATCGAAGATCACCTGAATGCGAAAGTGCTCCTCAGTTTCCACACGTTTTCGGAACTCATCCTTTATCCTTGGGGCCATAAGTACGATTCCATCGAAGAAAAGAAGGACCTCGCGGTCTTCGAAACGATGGCGAAAACCATGGCTGGCTGGAACCACTACACGCCCGAGCAAGCCAGTTCGCTCTATATTGCTTCTGGAGATACGACCGACTGGGCCTACGGGGAACACGGAATCTTTGCGTTTACTTTCGAACTCACTCCGAGTTCGATCTACGCGGGTGGCTTTTATCCCGGGCAGAAAGCGATCGACCCTACCTTCGCCGCAAACTTAAAGCCGGTCCTCTATATGATCGAGCTCGCCGACGATCCGTACCGAGCGAAACCGGATGAGACCACACCTCCCACGAAGCGGCCCGGATCCATCTGGCCAAGCTCCGGAATTTCGGCACGAAACCGTGTCGAAATTCATCCGTTTCATTTCTAACTTCGTAACGATTTAAATAATACGAAAGGGCTCGCGAGTATCTATCTCGCGGGCCCTTTTTATTCTTGGATGAAGGACTTAAGACCCATGACTAGAGATCCAGAATGAACGGGATAACGACCGGTTTTTTTCCGAGAATCGAATAGACCAGACGCCTCACTTCGACCCGAATCGATTCAGCCAGATCCGTGTCCATTTTACCCGCATCCTTCGCCCGCTTTGCTTCTCGCACCAGTCGCAACACTAACTCCCGAGTCTTCGAGAGAATGAGCTCTTCGTGCTCCGGGGTTACGATACCGCGAAGAATCACTTCGGGACCCGCCACGATATTCCCAGTGTCCGGTTCGCGGGTGAACAGAACGAAAATTCCCCCCGTCTCTCCGAGCTTTCGTCGATCCCGAAGGATATCCTTCGTAACTTCGTTCATCATGCGCCCATCGATAAAAGTGCGAGGTTCTTCTTCCATCTGGTACGTAATCTGGAAGTGTTCTTTCCCGATGGATAGGACATCGCCATTCGAGGCGACTAAAATCTGTTCGTCCTTCATCCCTACTTCGGTTGCAACCCGTGCGTGGTGGACGAGCATCCGATATTCCCCGTGAATCGGCAGAAAAAACTTAGGCTTCGTCCATTCCATCATCATCTTTAATTCTGGACGTGTGGCATGACCGGAGACGTGGATCAGGTGGGTGGCCTCGTAGAGAACGTCGGCACCCTGCTTAAAAAGGTTATTAATCATTCGGCCCACTTCCTTCTCGTTACCCGGAATAAACCGGGAACTCATGAGGACGCGGTCTCCCTCGCGGAGATCAATCAGGGAGTGTTCGCCTTGGGCCACACGAAAAAGGGCGGATCGGTATTCGCCTTGGGTGCCGGTCGTCAACACGATTACGTCTTCACGATTATAGGAATCGATATCATCGAGTCGAATGAGTTGGTCAGCCGAATGCTTTATAAATCCGGCTTCGACGCCTAATGAAAAATTCTTTTCCATACTGCGGCCGCAGAGCGCGATCTTTTTATTCGTTTTCTTAGCTAGATCGAAAACCTGGGCCATCCGCGCGACGTTCGAGGAGAACATCGCGACCATCGTCAGGCCCTCGGCGGCTGCGAATAGTTTATCGAAAGATCCGTAAACGTCGGCTTCACTCTGGGAGTGGGAGTGCCGTTCGACGTTCGTAGAATCTGAAAGGAGCAGGAGGACGCCCTCTTCCCCCGCTTTTTTAAAAACCGATTCATCCATTCGCTGTCCGAAGAACGGCGAGGGATCCATTTTAAAATCGCCCGTATGAATAATTTTTCCGATCGGAGTGTCGATGATGAGTGCCGCAGCATCGACGATCGAGTGATTCACCGAAGTCGTCGTAACCTTAAAATCTTTCGTGGAGAACGTGCCCCCCATTTTAAAGGTTCGAATCTCGGTCGACTGAAGTAAACCAAACTCCGTCAGCTTTTCCCGTAGCATCAGGGATGTAAAGGGAGACGCGTAAAGGGGTGCGCGAATTCCATTCTTAAGGAGGTAAGGGACTGCCCCGATATGGTCTTCGTGCCCATGGGTGAGAATGATCGCTTTTACCTTATCCGCTCGATTCTTCAGGTAGGTGAAGTCAGGGATGACAAATTCGATTCCGAAATGATCGAGATCGCTAAAGAGGACGCCGCAATCGATAACGATAATTTCGTCGGGCGACTCAATGATCAGGCAGTTCATCCCGATTTCCCCAAGTCCGCCGAGGGGGATAATTCTTAAAGTACCCGATTCGATTGAAAGAGAGTCTAAGAAGAGATCGGTCATCTGCTAACTTTGCCTTGAATGACCGGAGTTAGGCCACGGAAATTTAGGTTTTAGATATATGGAGTAGTTCACGCACCCGAGCGGCAACCATATCGGCAGCGACGTCGCTTTCTTCCCCGACGATTACGTCCGCGTACTTACGAGTCGGCTCAAGGTAGAGCTGGTGCATGGGCCGGACCGTATCGTAGTACCGGCGAACAATTTCGTCGTGAGTTCGGCCTCGTTCACGCACGTCCCGATGGAGGCGACGAATAAACCGGATGTCGGCCTCGACGTGAAGGTAAATTTTCGCGTCGAAGAGGTCGCGTAGTTCCTGATCCCAGAGCGTAAAGATTCCCTCGAGAATGACGACCTTTGCCGGACCGGCGGTATGAGTTCCCCCCGTACGAGTACTCGTTTTATAGTCGTACTCGGGCACCGATACGGTCTCTCCTCGCTTTAAGCGCGAGAGGTGATCACGTAGCAACGGCCAGTCGAACGCTTCCGGATGGTCGAAGTTCGCTTCACCGTGAAGCTTCAAATGAGCCGCCGCCGTAGAAAGATAATAAGAGTCTTGGGAAAGCAGAAGTAAGTCTGCGTGATTCACGCGACTGATGATTTTTTTCGAGAACGTCGTCTTTCCCGAACCCGAGCCGCCCGCAATCCCGATCAGATACATGGAAAAAGGATTTAACAGTCACGCGCGGACCCCACAATTGAAAAGGCGACTCCCCTTCTTGGAGAATCGCCTTTTCGCTGTACCCAATTCGAAAATTGGGGGGAAATTTTCGTAGCGAAACTACACTCGCTGGATTTCGCGCGTTAGCTAAAAAAACTACGTCGTAAACTGTGACCCTTACGTAACGTGCAGAGATTCAAACTGCAAGAAAATATCGCAATGCACTATATTGAGTCGCAAGAGAAGCCCAGTCTTTACTTTTAAGTAGTAATATCAAGCATTTACAGACTTCGGTACATTCTGAGAAAGGCCGAGCGGAAATCGAATTTCGAAGCACGTATGGCCTTCGCCCGGGATAATCTCGATGGTGGAACCGTGCTCGTCGAGAATTCCTTTCACAATCGAAAGTCCGAGTCCGGTCCCCTGCCCGACGGACTTCGTCGTGAAAAAAGGTTGGAATAATTTTTTTTGAACTTCTTCGCTGATACCCGGACCCGAATCGCGAATTTGTAAAATCATTTCTTTCTCGTTTGAAGTGAGAAAAACTTTTACCCAGCGAACTTCTAAATCCGAAACCGCATCAATCGCATTATTCAAAAGATTGATGAGTACTTGCTCAATTTCGATTTCATCACACCGAATATTTCCGTCTACCGAAGATTCAAAGATGACGTCTACGGTCTCCCGCTTCGCCTTGGGCTCGGTGAGAAAAATTGCTTCCTGTACGATATCGGATACCGCATAGAGAGCGTGAAGTTTTCTTTCTGAAGTGCGCGAAAATTTACGGAGTCCACTCACAATTTTCGTAATCCGAGTGGTCGCTCTGCGTAGAGTACTCACTTTTTCTGAAAACTTTTCCGGTTCGGTCAGATAACGCTCGAGGATATCTAGATTCCCGGAAATAATCGTAAGGGGGTTATTTATTTCGTGCGCCACTCCCGCAGACATTTCTCCGAGCGACGCCATCTTTGCGCTATGAATCGACTTCGCCCGTTCGAGCTTCATCTCTGACTCAGCCACGACTAGATCCGTGATATCCTGACAGGTGCCCGCGAGTCGGATGACATTTCCATGAGGATCCTTATTCGCGTATCCGATGGCCTCTATCCAAATCCGTCGGTCTGGAAATACTGATCTAAA
>JANXTV010000499.1 GCA_025352185.1 Oligoflexia bacterium | reverse complement strand
ATCCCACCGGAATATTCAGGATGGGTTCCAACGGGATCTCGACTCCGCTCGAAAGATTTTTGAGATCGGAGTGAAGAGAGCCGACTACCTCCTGAACGAAACGCCTCTGCGCGAAATCCGGGTAACGATCGGTGTCGCGGTCGCCGCCCTCCTTCTGAGTTTCGGTACGATGCTGCTTCCTTACGCTTCACTCGAAGTGTTTGGGAGTGCCGAAAGCTCTTTCCTCCTTTCAACCTTCACGCACATTACTTTTTTTCACCTCGCCTGGAATCTCCTCTTTTTTCTCCCTCTGAGTGCGGCAATCGAACGGGAGATGGGCGGCCTCCGCTACGCTCTCACATACGCGGTAATCCTTTCTCTCTCGATGGCTATCGGTCGGTACATGTCCCCTTTCCCTACGGCGCCGATCG
Source organism: Oligoflexia bacterium (assembly GCA_025352185.1). GTDB lineage: Bacteria > Bdellovibrionota > UBA1018 > UBA1018 > UBA1018 > JACMQW01. Next base: position 4,839 of record JANXTV010000499.1, on the reverse strand, counting down.
TAGGACTCAGCCCACTCATTTCTGCTCTTATTGGACGCCACCTCGTACTCGGCTCGCCGATGCGCATTCGACTCCCGGGGACCGGCAGTCCCTCGTTTCTTTTTGAACCTCGCAGTGTGGCCATCGTCTTCGCTATCTCCGAACTTCGTACGATGATTCCTTCGTCGGGCGGGATGCGATGGTTTACCCTAGGCGCTTCGATCGTGGCGGCCGGCCTCAGTGCCGCCCTTACCGAATGGGGTCGCCGCAACGTCGTCGAAGGAAATCATTCCCGGAAGGGAAAAGACGTCGTTCTATCCCAGCCCTCACACCTTCCCGTGAACGTGGCTGCATCCGGGGCGTCTCCGATTAAATCAAAGGTGAAGCAAGCCGCCTAATTTTCAATGAGGACGAGCGAACCCTCGGCAATCGAGGTGCGCAGAAACTCCTGGATCGCCGCAGTCGTCCATTCTCCGGCAGCGAAGAGCGGCGAAATCTCACTGAAAGAAATAGGTAACCGGAAAGCCGTGAAAATTTCCGGTGGATTCTCACGCTCCTTGAATCCGTCACTCCCCCTAAAAAAAGCGGTGGAACCGGCTTGCCGCCAGGTTTTCGTTCTTACGAGTCGGAGCTTCCCGGCCGCGAAGTCACGGAGCTTCGCTTCGGGCGTGCCCGGCGCGATCGACCATTCCGCCGCGACCGACGCCTCGTTTTCCGCTTCATCCGTTTCGGCGAGGCGAAGCGCCGAGATTTCTCCCCGAGTACGGAGGAAGTCACAGAGCCCAGCCCCCGCTTCCGCCAGCGTCCACGATTCGGGCGGTGAAGCAGTTAGGTAGCTCGCGGCGAACTCCCTCTCCGCTCGACCGTTTTCGGAAAGCCAACGCCAAAGCCTCGGGAAGTCCTCCTCGAGAGAGGCGCGGATCCGTTCGAATACCGCGTACTGATAAACAGAAAAATGGCCGGTGACCGTCCCGGGTGCGGTAGACTCTCCGTCTCCATCCCATTTAAATACCGATCGAGAAACTCGCGCTGAAGGTCACGTAATCTGCCCTTCACGACACTTCTCCAGATAGTACCCGGGGAATTTTTAAGACTTCTGTTTCGAGCTCCGACCATTCCGGAATATTTCCATCGCGTTCGATCATGACCGGTACGTTTGCGCCGTGCTTTCGAGCCCAGCTCCCGAGTAAAGCCCAAACTTCGGGCCGAACCTCTGAATCGTGAGTATCGATTAACGTGCCGTCTTCTCGTTCCGAAGGTCCGGCGAGGTGAATCTGGGTTACGGCCTCGTGAGGAAAACGCGAAAGGAAATGATCCGCGGAACGTCCGAGATTTCGGGCCGTCACGGCAACATTATTAAAATCGAGAAGGAGGCCGCAGCCCGTTCGCCTCTGAATTTCCGTGATGAACTCTGCTTCTCCCATTTCCGAATCTCGCCATTCGACATAGGCCGAAACATTTTCAACGGTGAGGCGGCATCCGAGAGCTTCTTGTACTCGGTTCACTTTTTCGACGACGAGGTCGATCGCTTCGCGGGTGTACGGAATCGGTAAAAGGTCGTGAGAATTACGGCGCTCGAGACCCGTCCAGCAGAGGTGATCAGAAACGCGTACGGGTTCGAAGCGCTTCACCAGCGCATTTAGGTGAAGCAGATATTCGGAATCAATGGGATCGGCGGAACCTAAATTAAGTGAAACTCCGTGCAAACTCACCGAATAATTTCGCCGAATTTTTTCGAGATTCTTTACGGAACGAACTTCGAGACCGCGTTTCCAAGGAAGAAAATTTTCGGTGATCACCTCGACCCACGAAACTGATTTCGGCGGAGCATCCCCGAGGAAGGTATCGTAATGCGCGGTTCGCAGGCCGACGCCCGTGAGGCCAGAAACATCCACGTGGGTCACATTCCTTCCATACGAATCTAAAATGCGGGAGGGTAGTAAGCCGATTCGCGCTTACTACCCTCCCGCATTTTCACCTTTTAGAGATTACTTTGCGGCTTTTTCGGTCGGAGGAGTGGCCGGTGCTTTTGCGTCACCCGATTTAGCCATCGTGCCGTCGCAACCATTCGGTCCGCTGCAGGCATCTTTATCGCCTTTTTTTCCTTTACCCTTACAGCCGTCTTTTTCTTTCGCCATGCCCTTACAGTTGTGGTCTTTACCCTTATGCTCTTTCCCTTTGTTCTCTTTCGTCGTCTTCGCCGGCGCATCCGCCTTTACGGCTGACTCCGTAGCGGCGGCTTTCGGTTCTTCGGCCATCGCCATCCCGGAGAAAAGACCAGCCAGTACCGCGGAAGCAACCAGATTCATTTTTTTAGACATCGTGCGTTCTCTCTTTCATTTCTTCGTTTAAGGGCGCGAGGATTCGCGGCTCCCTAGACTAATTCTAAACACAGACCCGAAGGTTACACGAAGGATAAATTAATGTTGAGAGCCATGGCGGGGTTCGTTGAGAGCTAGTTCTGAGGTCTATTCGGCGCAGGGCTTCAGCTTAGCGGCAGGGATTTTAAGCATATATTTTTGATTCCATTCTTTATGGATCGCGCAGACTTCCGCGTCGCTTAATGCCCGGCCGAATGCGGCCTGTTCAAAAACGTAAGTGACGGCACTCGCACCCGGACTCTTCGATCCCATCGCGATCGCAGCATATTGGTCATTATCCGGCGCTTCATTTTTTGGGAGAGTCATGCCCGAAACGTCACCCCCTTTTTCGCTGAGCGAAAAAAGTTTCACATCGGGATTTTTCCGATCGAATCTCAAGGTATAGATCTGGGGATGAATTCCCTCACGGTAGGGATTCGGTATTGAGACCGCGTTCACTCCGACCACTCCCTGGAGCCCGCGGACGGAACCGACGAGGTCGGGGCCTACCCATCCGAGAAACACTCCCTTCGTCCCGGCGGACTCGCCATTCTGGTGCTCGAGGAGGGGATTCGCGTTTTGGCTCGCGCGCGCCGCTACGAATAGAACGGTGAAACTACTCGCGGCCCGCGTGGACCCTTTCCCTTTATCGGGACCGGAGAGCCAGTGATCCTTATGGTTTACGTCGAGGCCGACTTTTAACTGCGTGGGCTGAGTACCCAGGCAATTCTTTGCCCCGGGAGCGCAGATGGAAACGGCGTCGAAAGTTCCGGATGCCGTCTCAAGCCCTCGGATATAAGTACCGGTTGTCGAACTCTTCACTTTTACGGCGTGACCAAATCGGACGCCCGCACGATTCTTCCAGGGGAGAGCCTTACTCCCCTCGGCGTTTCCGATTTCAAAACTATTTTTTCCCGCTGGGATATTCGGGAGCTCGCGAATGTCCGAGGCCACGAGCCAAACAATTGGGCTCTTTATGCCGGCCAGAGTCGCCGTCGGTGGTACTTTTGCGGGCGGCGGGAGATCCCCGTCATCGCCGGGCGGGGAGGCAACGTTTCCATCCACACCATCTTTCACTTCAATCTTTTTAGGAGCGCCCATTCCGAGTTTTTCGGCAGGCGTTTCGTTCGGCATGGGAGATTCTTCAGCCGAAACTTTTCCACTCGGTTTTCCCCCCGTCGGAATGGTGTTCCCGCCCGCCGGCAATCCCGAAGAACCTCCCGGAGAAGCCGAAGTTTTTCCATCGGGGGAAACGACCTCCGCGGATTTCTTTAACTCACCTGGCTTTAAGACGACATCGGCCTTTTTATTTAGCGAGGTGCCTGAACCTCGATCTAAATTCTCACCCGAATCTCCGGGTGCGGACTGCCCGCCCGTCGCCCCGGCGACGCCCTCTCCTGATTTCGGTTCTACCCCGGTAATCGGCGCCGAACTTCCCGGCTTTTCTTTCATGGAAAACCAAATTACGGCGCCCACGAGGGCGAAGACGAAGGCAACGAGCGCGAGCTTTTTCATATCTCCCTATACTGGAGGAAGCGCATCGATTTAGAAACGACGGAAGAATGACGCTAACGCCGCCTACCGCTCGGAGCGCGGCTTCACGAACTGGAGATCGTGGATGGCATTTCCAAGTGCCTCCGAATCGACCCAGACTTCGCCTTTTTCCCGTTCGAAAGTCCAGTCGGGGGAATAGGTGCCGGCCTTTCCCCAAGTATTTCGGATGAGAAATTCACAACGACGAGTGTTCGGATTTTTTCGACGCCCCATTACGATCGATGCGTGTCGCCCACAAGTTTCTCCACCCCAAGGCAGAGATTTAAACTTGAGGCCCTGACCCAGGATTGCTGAACAATAACCGAGTCCAATGGGATACGCACGAGCGAGTCCCTTATCCATTTCACGGTGAATGCGCGCCACGGAGCTTTTAGGATCGTAGTGTTCTTTACCGAATTCGTAAAACCGATCTCCGAAATGGAAACGGTCGTTCGTCACCGAAAACGTTCCCGTGGCCTTTATGCGTCTCGCCTCCGGACAGTTAATGATCGAGATCGTTTCAAACATGTCGACGGTGTCTCCGTCCGCTTTCAGTTTCGAATATGGGATCCGCGGATTCTGAATACGTAAGTTATCCGAATTATATTTTATGAGTTCTTCGACCCCACCCTTCAGGGCGTCGCCGCGAAAGAATGGGTCTAATTCGTATTTCAAACTCTGACGCGCGACCGCGAGTCCATTATTCCGGGTGTTATCCACCCGCGCGTAGTGCTTCGAGTCCTCGTAGGAACGCACTTCCGCTTCCGCGACTTCTTTCTCGACCGCGCTTCGCCGAGATAAGTACTGGTCCCGATATTTCCAGAAAATTCGCATAATCCCGGTCGCATATTCGTCGATCGAGGCATTTCGGACGAGCGAATCGAGTTCGAGTTGCGAGCAGGACCCTTGGGACTGAATGAGCGGAATTAATTTGTGAATTTCCCCACCGTCGATGCTGTCAATCGTG
>JANXTV010000486.1 GCA_025352185.1 Oligoflexia bacterium | reverse complement strand
CCGGTTCGTTCTAAAAGGGAGAATCTAGATGGCGAAACAGAAAAAGTTCATCTTCGTGACCGGCGGTGTTCTCTCGGGAATCGGTAAAGGCATCGCGGCCTCCTCGATCGGTATGCTCATGGAGCAACGCGGGATTAAAGTCACGATGGCGAAGATGGATCCGTATCTGAACGTCGATCCGGGGACGATGTCTCCGTTCCAGCACGGAGAGGTCTTCGTCCTCGACGATGGCGCCGAGACCGATCTCGATCTTGGGCATTATTCGCGGTTCGTCTCGAATGCTAAATTTACTCGGAAGAACAGTTTCACGACCGGGCGTATTTACGACACGGTTATTCGCCGCGAACGCGCGGGCGGCTATCTCGGGAAAACCGTCCAGGTGATTCCCCACATTACCGACGAAATTAAACGCCATATTCTCGATGCGGCGGAAGATGCCGATCTCATGATCGTCGAAGTCGGCGGTACGGTCGGCGACATCGAGGGTCTACCTTTCCTCGAAGCCATTCGCCAAATGAAGGTCGAATATGGACCGGAAAACGTTCTGTTTGTTCACCTTACGCTCGTCCCTTTCATCGCGGCCTCGGGAGAGTTAAAAACGAAACCGACCCAACATTCCGTGCGGGATCTCCGTGAAATCGGAATTCAGCCGGATATCCTGCTTTGCCGCGCGGACCGAAAAATTCCTCAAGACGCGAAAGAAAAGATCGGTCTCTTCTGTAACCTCCAGGCGAATTGCGTATTCAGTTCGATCGATGTGAGTTCGATTTACGAAGTCCCACTCCGGTTTCACGAAGAAAAGCTCGACGAAAAGATTGCGGAGCGACTCGGAATTTGGGCCTCGGCTCCAAATCTTTCGAAGTGGAAAAGTATGGTCGAAAAGATCACCCATCCGAAAGCGAACGTTCGGATTGGAATCGTCGGGAAGTATACCGACCTCCACGAAAGTTATAAGTCTCTCAGCGAAGCCCTGATCCACGGTGGCGTCGCGAACGACGTAAAGGTCGAGATGGTTTACATCGAAGCCGAAGAGATCGAGAAAGGGAACCTCGAATCCCTCCGCACGATCGACGGGATTTTAGTTCCCGGCGGATTCGGAGAGCGTGGGACCGAAGGAAAGATTCGGGCGATCGAGTTTGCTCGAACCGAAGGGGTTCCTTTTTTCGGGATCTGTCTCGGCATGCAGCTCGCGACGATCGAATTCGCGCGAAACGTTTGCGGCATTAAAGACGCGAATTCGGCCGAGTTTAGACCCGAGGGAAAATCGAACGTGATCGACCTCATGGAATCCCAAAAGGGGATTACGGATATGGGCGGAACGATGCGACTCGGCGCTTACGAGTGCCTCGTAACGGCGAAGTATAATGGAAAACCGACGAAAGCTTACGCTGCGTACGGTAAAGAGAAAATTCTTGAACGGCACCGGCACCGGTTCGAATTCGCGAACGGTTTCCGCGACGCCATCTCGTCGAAAGGTCTCCTGATCTCGGGGAAGAACGTGAATACGAAAACGGGCGAGGATCTGGTGGAGATGGTCGAACTCCCTGATCACCCGTGGTTCCTCGGCTGCCAGTTCCATCCGGAATTTCTTTCGAAACCGATGTTTCCGCATCCACTCTTTTCGTCTTTTATCCGCGCTTCGAAAGAAGCATCGATCTCGGCCCAAAAGCCTTTGCCCGGCATGAAGCAGGAAAAAGGATCCGAGAAGAAGAAAGATGTAAAAGTCTCCTCGGGCGGAGCGTTAGCGAGCACCGATCAGGCGAGCCTGCTCTAGTTAAAAGACCAGACCCTGCTTCGAGATCTACTCAGCGATTAGTTCGCCGAGTTTTTCGGCTTCCGTACCTTAAATGGTACGAAGCAGTCGATCGGGGATTGGTCGATCGCTCCACAGCTCGGCCAGACCGTCGAGGCCGGCTTCGCGGTTACTTCGTCGATCCAGGCGTGACCTAGAATTTCGATCTCAGATCCGTAGTACTTTTTCGTCTGATCGATTTTCGCGGCACTTTCTCGGAGCTGCGCCACGACCCAGCTCATATCCTTCGCCGGATCCTTTGGAGATTCGTAGAGCGGAGCATCGGCGGGAGCTTCGTACTCGGAATCTACGATGGCTTCACGGAGTCTGGAAACGGCCGCTTTCGAACCCATTCGCTGAATACGGATCATTCCGGACATGTTTTCTTCGACGAGAAGTTTAAAGAGATCCATAGCGTCGGGGAAGCTTTGGCGAATGCATCCCATGGAAGCCGGGCGTCCGAGTTCTCCGTAATGCGGAGTAGAATGGATAAAGTATCCACCCTTAATCCAAAGGCCCCAGAACATCTGGGAATTCCCATATTTCGAAGAGCGAATCCAAGGATAGGCTAGGTCCGCCGTTTTATAGAAACCGTTTCCGTTCGTCACGGAGCGTTCTTTCACGAGTGGATCAAGCCGATAATTTCCGGGCGGAGTCGACTTCATCGACTTACGAGTGACGATTCGGTGCGTTTCCGGATCGCGGATCGCTTTCCCGTTCTTATCCGTAGCGGTGACGTTTACGTTTGCCTCGATGGCGCCCGAAATAATGTAGGCCTTCGTGGGGACGCCGTCGATGGAGAGTAGAGAAAATTCCTTTCCGGCGAGAATTTTGAAAGCTCGTTCCGCCGCGGTTCGGCGTTCGTCATCGGATCCGCCGTCGGAAGCGGGGGCGAGGATATCGATATATTCATCACGAAATTCACCGAGAACGGGACGCTTCGTACTTTTACGAAAAATATCGACGTTCACTCGGAAGTCTTTGAAATTTTCACGGGGGACTACTCGGGTCGCGGGAATATTCTTGGAAAATCCGGCTGCGCCAAACTGACTCCCAAATTCATCACCGTCATCGACGGGAAGGCCGAATTCACGGGCCACATCCTCAGGTGAAGGCTCTTGATCGGCGCCGTCCTGGAATCCATCGGTGGGTGCGCGGCTGGGGGCCGGATTGGGGGTCGGACTTGCGTCGGCGGTGAGCGAAAGACTTGAAAGAAGAGTACCGACGATCAGGCCGGCCATGAGTGCCACGAAAGGGTGGGTTTTCACTCGGCGGATCCACTTATACCGATTCAGCTGGGACATTCGAAACACCTCGGGACGGAAAGGGGTAGGGTTGAGACACGGGGGAACCGGGCGAATTTAAGGTATCTGACTAATTTTGTCCATTACTTATTCCGACTAATTTAATACAGTATTAAGTCGATTCGTTTAGGAGAAAAAGCGACATCATACTCAGGGGTTAAGAGCGATACCCGACCGGAGGGGAAGGGTGAAATGGATATCCCCGAGCGAGGTCCCGTCGATTCGCCATCGGTCGGCGCATCGACCGATCTCCCGAAAGCCGAGTTTCTCGTAGAGTCGGATTGCCGGTTCGTTCCCCATGAAGACGAAAAGATCGACGTAATCGAATCGGGTGGAGGCGTCACCGGGGTTCCGCGTCCATTCAATCGCGGTTCGCATGAGTTTTTCACCCAACCCTTTTCCTCGGTGGTCGCGCTCCACACCGAGTGCCAGCGAGGGTCGGTGCCGATTGGAATTATAGTCACCGGAAATCATACTGACCGCTCCGCGAATGTGCGTACCCGATTCCTCAGTGGCGAAGAGTCCCCAGGTTCGAGACCAGCCGAGTTCGGTAAGGGGTTTAGTCCACCGTTCCCGAGTTTTTTCGGGAACGGGGGTCCACGGTGAAACGGAATCGTAAATATGAAAATACGGAGTTCCCGGTTTTCCCGATTCCCCGAGCGCCCGCGCGGAGTGCGCATACAGAAGGTCGATGTCGTCGATGGTGAGCGCTCGGATGACGTAATTCATTGCGCTCCATTCTTCCCGGTTCTAGTTTAAAAACCACTATGAAAGTTCTATCTGTTCTCCTTTTCCTTTCGGTCTCCGGTTGCTTTAATTCGCGGGGCCCCTCGGACCGAACGCTTCACCTCTATTCGAGCACGAAAGTAAGAACGACGGATCCTATTCACGCCGATGACCTTTATTCAGCGAATGAAATGGGACGAATTTACGAAAGCCTTTTACAGTACGACTATTTAAAGCGCCCTTACGCACTTCGCCCCCTTCTCGCGGACGGGATGCCGGTCGTGTCGAAAGATGAAAAGACGTACACTTTCAAGATTAAGTCGGGGGTCTCATTTCACGACGACGCGTGCTTTAAGGAGCGGGGCGGGAAAGGCCGCGAGCTCGAAGCGAAAGACGTCGTCTATAGTTTCATGCGTTTTGCGGACCCGGTCGAAGGTTCCAGTATGTGGTACCTCTTCGACGGTAAAATCCTCGGACTGAACGAATGGCAGGAAAAGGGTCGAAAGACCAAGAAAGTAGAATATGACGCTCCCATCGAAGGATTGAAGGCTCCCGATTCGCACACCGTGGTGATTCGGCTTAAGAAACGGAACTACCAGTTTCTTCCGGCCCTCGCGATGACCCACGCGGCAGTGGTTGCGCGTGAATGCGTCGAATATTACGGGAAAGAATTCGGTTTGCATCCCGTCGGTACCGGACCGTTTCTAGCAAAGGATTTCAAACCAAATTTTAAGATGATTTACGTACGTAACCCGAAGTACGCCCACGATACGTATCCCACCGAAGGGAGTTCCGAAGACGCGGCGGCGGGTCTGCTCGTCGATGCGGGAAAGAAGCTTCCGTTCGTCGACACGGTCGAGGTGGATGTGC
>JANXTV010000440.1 GCA_025352185.1 Oligoflexia bacterium | reverse complement strand
TGCGCCTCTATTCCCGCGGTGATTTCGAAGGACGACCGACCCACGAGATTCCGGAAGTCACCCGCGCGGATCTCGCGCCCGTGCTGCTTGATTTAAAGCTGCTGGGGATCGGGAATGGGAAGAGCGGGGAGGCGTTCGAGTATTTCGAACATCCGGGAAACGACCGGGTCGCGGCGGGCGAAGATTTACTCGAAACCCTGGGTTTCACCGTCGACGGGGTCCTTACGGACTGGGGACGTCTCGCGACCCGGGCGCCGTTTCATCCGCGCATCGTGCGCGCGCTCATCGAAGCAAAACGACTCGATTTCATCGACGGCGCCATTCCGGCGCTGGTGGCGATTCTCGAGGGCGAACGCCTCGGGGTCGATTTCATCACCGGACTTAAAAATTTTCGCATCGGGGGATTCCAAACCCGGATCGCCGAACGCCTCGAGAGTTGCGCGCGGGAGTGGGGGAATGATCCGTCGCTCGCGCGGGTAAAGTTTGGAACATCGGCCCCCAGTCCGGTGCCGGGTCATTCGCCCCGGAGTCAGCCGGCCGCGTACGACGAAAAAATTTCCCGGGTGGTCCTCGCCGGTTTTCACGACCGGGTCGGCCGCCGAAAAGAAAAAGAACCCGAACTCCTCATGGCTAATCTCGGCACGGCGAAAATCACCGACGTCGACTACTGGCTCCATTCGGACTTTCACCTCGTACTCGAAATCGGGGAGAAAAAACGGGCGCACGACCTCCGGGCAACGACGTATGCCGAAAGTGCGATCGCCGTAGAAGAGGAATGGCTGTGGGACGTCGAGCCGCTTCCGATCCGAGAAGAAGTTTCACGGGTTTTTGATGAGAAGAAGAAACGGTGGATTGAGACGGACCTCATTCTCTTTCACCGCCTCACCCTCTCGGCGAAAGTGAAGGAAACGGCCGGGACGGGCCCGCTGTCCGAACTCGAATGGACTTCCCTCTTAGAGTCCTGGCTCGCTAGCCTAAAAAAAGGCCTCGGTGAAGAGGATCTCGCCTATTCTCCGAAGGTTGCGCTCCGGACGGATGCGGAGGCATGGAATGCGCTTGTGATTCGCTACCGCATGCTCCGAGAGTGGCTCGTGAAGACCGGAAAACTTTCGGTCGATCCGGCGGTCGGTAGCGAGGAGAGCGGAATCGACTTAGACGATGCGTTTCGGGCGCCCGATTTTCCCACGCTCCTGCGCGGTCTCCTCTTTACGAACTACCGGGACGTTCGCTCGGCGAAAGAATTTCCGGGTCTCGATACGCTCCTCGGGGGACTCTGGTCGAGCGAAGCCGCGAAAAAGTTTCGCGACGATGTGCCGAGCACGGTTCCGCTTCCGGGTCGAAAAAATGTACCCGTTCATTACGAAGACGGTTCGCCCGTTCGAATCGAGAGTCGGATTCAAGATTTTTTTGGACTTCGGGAAGGTCCGAAGATCCTGGGCGGAACGTTAAAACTTTCGCTTCACCTTTTATCTCCGAACTACCGTGCGGTCCAGATGACCGAGGATTTGAGTGGTTTTTGGGAACGACAGTACCCGGCCGTCCGGAAAGAATTCATGCGGAAATATCCGCGCCATAAGTGGCCGGAGAAGCCCGTATAAATGGATTTTAACTCAGGTTTTAACGGGTTTTTATGTTTATTCGGAGACGGTTAGTTTCAAAGTAAATGCTCCCGCACGGCCTTGACTCCGCCCCCTTTCGCCCCCATCTTTAGGGCATGCAAATCGCGAAGCGAATTTTCCTCTTCTTAATGGTGAACGTCCTCGTTATGGTTTCGATTTCGATCGTTCTGAACCTACTCGGGGTTCACGGTTACCTGACGGCGAATGGAATTGATTACCGCAGTCTGATGATTTTCTGTCTCGTGTGGGGCATGGGCGGAGCGTTTATTTCTCTCCAACTTTCCCGCTGGATGGCGAAGCGCTCCATGGGCGTGGTCGTGATCGACCCGCGCACCGCGAACGGATCCATGGCGGAACTCGTGGAGCGCGTCTATCGCCTCGCGAAATCGGCGGGACTGCGCACCATGCCCGAAGTCGGCTACTACGAATCTCCCGAACTCAACGCTTTTGCGACCGGACCGTCTAAATCCCGTTCGCTCGTCGCCGTTTCGACTGGTCTCCTCTCCCGCATGAGTGATGCCGAAGTCGACGGGGTACTCGCGCACGAAATTACCCACGTCGCAAACGGCGATATGGTCACCCTTACGCTCGTCCAAGGCGTCGTAAACGCGTTCGCGATGTTCCTCGCCCGTATTCTCGCGTTCGCCGTTGAACAAGCTCTGCGTGGCGATCGGGATGACCGCGGGGGTGGTGGAATGGGTTACTTCGCCCGGGCGATGATGACCATGCTCTTCGAAACGGTTTTCCTCGTCCTCGGTTCCATCGTGGTGGCCGCATTTTCGCGGTGGCGCGAATTTCGCGCCGATGCGGGTGGCGCTCGCCTCGCCGGGCGGGAATCGATGATCGCGGCCCTTCAGAAGCTCCAGCAAACGTACGAGATCGTGGATCCATCGACGGAATCGAACGCCGTCGCCGCGATGAAAATCTCGGGACATAAAAAAGGTTTCCTCTCGCTCTTCGCGACCCATCCGCCCCTTGAAGTACGGATTGCCCGACTCCAGGGATTCTCCGGGGGAGTGAGCGGTAGCTCGCGCGTCGCTTGAAGCTAGCGGTGATCACCGGCACCTCGCGGGGCCTGGGTCTCGCGCTTACGGCCGAGTTACTCGGACGGGAGTATTTTATACTCGGGCTCGGCAGGGTGCCGCCTGTGGAGTTTTCGTCTTCGGATAAATACCTTCACTGCGCGTTCGATCTCGAGTCGGTCGAGGAATTCTTGCCGGCACTGGGGGAAAAGCTTGAAGAGGTAGCTCTCCTCCAGGGCCCCGTCACCGAACTGCTCTTCATTCATAATGCGTCGATCGTCCGGCCGCTCGGCCTCCTTTCGCAGATCGACCCGGATGAGATGCGGGAGTCGATGGACGTGAATTTAATCGGCCCCTTTCGCCTCTACCAGTCGATCCTCGGCTTCATCGTCGCGCACGAACTGCCCGCGCGGCTGATTCTCATATCGTCATCGGCGGCAGCGAACGCCATTCCCGGGATGAATCTTTACGCGGCGACGAAGGCGGCACTCGAAATGCTTGTGCGTGGAATTCATTCCGAGGCCCCGTATCTCGGTGCCACCTCGGAAAAAAATATCGTATCGATCGGGTTTCGGCCCGGCCGGATGGACACCCCGATGCAGACCGAAATGCGCGCGACTTCGCCCACGGATTTTCCGGTCGTCGGCCGCTACATCGAAACCCACCGGGAGGGGAAACTCCGGGACCCGGCCGAGGTCGCGAAGAAGTTGGTGGAACACCTCGTGGTCGGGAGCGTTGAATCCGGCCGGATCTATTCGTTTGACGAGCTTTAGGTTTCGCGGTCCCATGGAGGGAAGTGAAGCACGGATGCCGATCGCTGATTACCTCTCGCCTGAGTGCCGGACTCGTTTTCGTTCTCCTCTCGGGAGTCTCGCTCTTTTATATCGCCCGTCCCGTCGTCGCGGCCGAACCCTTTACGTACGAAAATCTCGTTTCACTGGTTCAGTCCCATTCGATTACCTCGATTGAAACGTTGCTCCCGCTTCTGTCCGAGGAGCTCCGCGCGAATTATACCCTCCTTTACCGGAGTCGCAGTCTGCAGGGGGCGTCGCCGCTCGTGCCCCGGACCGTTCTCTTTGGAAACGATGCGAGCCTCACCTGTGCTTTTTCGGGATCCCCGGAGATGGACGGGGGGAGCGAGCTGGAATGCATTCAGTTCCGAATTCAAGAACGCGCGTTCGATTTTCGGCAAATCGAATTTCCGTCACGCACGAACGGGTTAACGACGGCCCAGTTTTCGGAGCGGGGGAGAACGGCGGACGGAAAAGTATCGTGCCTCGGATGTCACGGGGGAGCGGATCCACGCCCTAACTGGGATGCGTACCCGAAGTGGCCGGGGGTTTACGGCTCGGCCGATGATTCGCTCACTCCCGAGGAGCAGAAAAATTATGCAGCATTCACGGCCTCGCGTGCGGCTCACCCTCGGTATCGGCACCTGATCCAGGGTAGCGAAACGCTCGCACCCTACGGCGGAAGAGGAATCCTCCGCGATCGACCGAATCTGCGGTTCACGGAGGCAACCACGCGAATGAACGCGCTACGGGCAGCTCGGCTGATAGGGAATTATCTGCCAAAGGACCTCGCGTACGGATTCGCCGTCACCAGTCTGGGGTGCTCCTTTTCTGCCGCGCAGACCGCGCGTTTAAATGCATCGGGTAAGCATTGGCGCGAAGATATTTCACTCCCTCGTCTCTACGAGCGATTGGGCATGCGTTCGGGCCCGCTGACGACGCGAATTTTCGATGACCCGGCGGGAAAGTCACCGCCTCCCCAAAATGATTTTGAGCACCTCGCGGGCTACGGTTCTTTTACGAAAGCTTCGGCGGTCGCCGTCCTAGAGGGCGCGGCTGAGGGAGATGCCGTGTTAACGGAAGCACTCGCTGGACTACAGTCACTCCCCCGTTACGCGGAGGATGAAGGGAAGTTTTTTCGTGGCCTCGATTCGACGTTCGTTCCGGACCCTTATTTTTTCGCGGCGGTTTACTCGTCGAACTTAAAGCGTCTCTGTCCGCGGGTGACGGAACGTTTCGTCACGGAGTTTTCTTCAGGAGTAACGACCACTCGCGCGATTCGTTTGCTTCGACCTTCGCTTTACTAAAGAGTTCGTTCAAGTAATCGATCGTGACGATATCGTAGCCTTTCGTCGCGGAGCGATCACCGTCGGCGTCGCGTCCGAATTCGGTTCCCCAAGAGTTTCGTACGACGATTCCATTTAGGGCTCGAGTCCGCGGATCCATCGTCCGGTTCACGACGAGGAGTGCGTGCCCGCCGGCGGCTTCACACACGGCCGTTTTTCCGCAGCTCTCGGGTGCGAAGACTCCACTCGTTTTATGAGCGACGTCGTAGCCGTTAAAAAGCGTAATTCCAATCTCCGCGGGCTGGCCCGCATCGAGCGCGGCTCCGAGACGGGTGAGTACTTCCGCCTGGTTTTTTTCCGTGACGGTGATCTGCTCATAGTCGGAGGCTTTAAAACCGAGATAATTTTTTGCGAACGATTTCGGCGTGTAAGTGGTCCCCGCAAACGTGAACCCTTGAATTGCGTTCAGTAGGCGGCAGGAGTTGCACAGAGCTCCGGGCGCGGGTTTCGCGTCGAACTCGGATTCTAGGGTATAGATCTTCGCCAGCGCGGTCAGAATTTTCCCGGGATTCGGCCGGGAGGATAGGGTGCCGTCGACGTTCGTCTCCCGGAATTCGCGGTTCCGTACGGGATCGCGGAGGACCTGGTTAATAAAACGGCGAACGCGTCCTTCGACTGATTTTTGGAAGAAGCCGCCGTGGATTTTATAATTGAAGGCCGACTCCGGTACGATTCCGTATTTATCGATGAGGGTATTCGCGAGGGTTAAGTCGGGAGCGCCCTCGCCCGGATGAAAGAAGAAATAGATGATCAGGCCCGCTCCGAATCCGCTCTTCCCGGGTTTCTTTTCGAAGGTCGTAAAGTAGGTCGGGGCGAAGGCGAGGATCTGATCGTAGATGTGGAAAAATCCGATGTATTCTTCGGAGAGGTCGAGGGCCTTCCCCGTTTTACGGAGAAACTCGGACTCGATCCGTCCCGTCGATGAATACGACCAGCAGAAGCCGACGTTCCCCTGGTCTTTCACGGAAGTGTGATCGACGGGTTTTCCGATGGGTTCGAATCTCCTGAGGACGTCCGGGTGGAGGATCGGCAGGGCCGTAGGTTCGGGGCTGGGCGTAGGGGAGGGAGCTGCGTACCCGCTGCCGATTCCGAGGACGAGGGCGAAAGCCGACAGGGTGAAGAGAGTCCGCATAGGCGGGCAAAGTACAGTAGCTGACTTCTTTAGACAAGTAAGATTAAACGCTGCGCGTGATAACTTATTTATGCATCATTTTAAATAGATAGCGGGCCCCAGGCGAGACGGTGCTTAGCTCGCGGCCCCATCTTCGGCGTCTTTACAGGCTTCGGTGCACTTCTCTTCGGTCTCGAAGATATAGAGGAACTTTCCGCCCTCTTTTCCGCACCGGGAGGTCGTCTCCAGCAGCGGTGGGTTTTCGCCCTTAAACGGAGCGCAGGTTTTATCCCTCACGAGTTCCTGGGCTTTCCGCAGGCTGATCTTCGTACACTTCGAAACGGCGTTCCCCCTCTGGGTGAAATAAAACTTCCAAGCGTAGGCGTCTTCGGGTTTTGCCTTCGGAGAGGGAGCGGGCGCCTTCTTCGCGGGTTTCTTTACCGCGTCGGCGGGATCCAGTTTCGCGTGCGCGGACGGAAGGATCACGGCACTAGCGAGTGCGAGGAGTAAACCCGGGAGAATAAGGGAGACCAGGCAGGGAAGTGAACGGCGCAGTAAACGTATCAGTAAACGGATCAGGGATGTCGGGGGAAGCGGTTTCATTCGGGGCTCCTAGGAAGGGTGGACTAGAAAGTTTGGAGCAGGCGCGCACTCTGGTAGCAGGCGGCCGCGGCCTCGCGCCCTTTATTCTCGGAATTCGTCCGACTTCGAACCTGCGCCTGCTCGTCGGTATAGGTCGTGAGAATCCCAAACGTAATCGGGACTTCGGTCGCGAGGGTCGCCTGGACGATCCCGATCGTCGCGCCGAGGGAAATAAATTCGAAGTGCGCCGTATCGCCCTTAATCACGCACCCGAGACAGATCACGCCGCGGTACCGTTTCGTTCGGGCGAGTGTCTGAGCGAGGAGCGGGATTTCGAACGCGCCCGGCGCCGCGAAAATATCCTCGGGCGACTGGGTGATGCCCATTTCGGCGAGGAACTCGACCGCGCCGGCGAGTAACCCGTGGGTGACTTCGGGATTAAACTGGCTGACGAGAATCGCGAAGCGATCGAGGGGAATCGGTTTGGTAAATCGTTTACCGGTCGGCTTTGGTTTCTTGGATATTTTTTTCGCCATTTTATTTTCCATCGACGAGGTTCAGGTGGTGACCGAGCTTTTCCTTTTTCGTAGCGAGGTAGGCGCGGTTATGGACGTTCGGATTAATTTCGATCGGTACCCGTTCGACGACCTTCAGGCCGTACCCATCGAGTCCGACGATTTTTTTAGGATTATTCGTGAGGAGCTTAATTTCCTTCACGCCGAGGTGGCGAAGAATTTGCGCGCCGAGACCGTAGTGCCGAAGGTCGGCCTTGAAACCTAAATGCCGATCGGCTTCGACCGTATCCATGCCCTGGTCTTGGAGCGCGTAGGCTTTAATTTTATTCCCGAGCCCGATCCCGCGTCCCTCGTGGCGGCGCATGTAGACCAGCACTCCGTTTCCGCTTTCGTCGATCTGCTTTAATGCCGACTGGAGCTGCGGTCCGCAATCGCAGCGGAGCGAGCCGAGCGCATCGCCCGTCAGGCATTCGCTGTGGACGCGGACGAGGACGGGATTCGTGAGGGGGCCGCGGACAATCGCGATATGTTCGGTCCCATCGATCGTGCTCCGAAAGGCGTGGAGTTCCATCTCGGTCGAAGAGAACTGGGAAGGAAAGCGCGTCTTCGCCACCGGTTCGATTAGCGCTTCGCGCTCCATGCGGTGGGCGATCACTTCTTTAATGCTGACGATCGGAATATCGAATTTCGCGGAGAAAACTTTAAGGTCCGCGAGGCGCGCCATCGTGCCGTCGTCCTTCATGATTTCGCAGATCACCGCGGCCGGGCGAAGTCCCGCGATTTTCGCGAGGTCGATCGATCCTTCGGTGTGGCCGGCTCGGACGAGAACCCCACCGTCGACCGCGCGGAGCGGAAAAATATGGCCGGGAGAAATAATATCGTCTGCGCCCTTCGCCGGGTCGACGGCGACGCGAATCGTCTGGGCGCGGTCGTGGGCGGAAATTCCGGTCGTCACGCCTTCGCGCGCTTCGATCGAGACGGTGAATGCAGTCTTCTTAGGAGATCGGTTTTGGGCCGTCATCATCGAAAGATTGAGTGTGTCGATGCGTTCGCCCGGCAGCGTGAGGCAGATTAAACCCCGCGCATGGGTCGCCATAAAATTTACGGCTTCGGGAGTGATGAATTCCGCGGCGAGCACCAGGTCGCCTTCGTTTTCGCGGTCTTCGTCATCGACGAGGATGATCATCTTTCCGTTCTTTAATCGTTCGGCAGCGAGGGCTAGGGGAGTGTCGATCGAGGGAGTGTGAGGGCTCATGGAGTGCTCCGGGAGAGATTCAAAGGTGAGGGTAATTTCGGAGATTTTTCGAGGTATTCGGCGACGTAGCTTTCGACAAATTTCGCGATGTACTTCGCGGTGGCGTCGACTTCGATATTCACGAAGTCGCCGACTTTAATTTCCTGGAAGCGGGTGTGGGTCCAGGTATGCGGGATCAGCATGATGCCGACGCGGTTTTCGGTGCACGAGTTAATCGTGAGACTC
>JANXTV010000404.1 GCA_025352185.1 Oligoflexia bacterium | reverse complement strand
AGGCGCATGTCGGTAATGACGGCATCGACAAACACGGTTCCCGATAGATTTGAATTTCGGAGATCCGTACCCTTAAGAACCGTATATTCCACGCGCGCTTTACGAAAACTGCCGCCGGAGAGGATAGCACCGGAAAAATCCGTTTTTCGCAGAATCGCGTCGTCAAAAAATGCCTTTTCTCCATTCACCATTACCAAGATCGCATCCGAGAGATTCGCGCCGGAAAAAATTGCGTCCGTGATTCGTGCGTTCGTTAGATTCGCCGTCGCCAGATCCGCGCCGTATAACATCGCCTTTTCGAAATGACTTCCCACGAAGACGCCGTCGCCCAGTCGCGCGGCGGAGAGGTCTCCGCCCAAAAAAGTACTCTCCGAAAAGGTACCGAAACGTAAATCCGCTTCCTTCAGATTCGCCCCCGAAAAATCTACCGCCCGCATCGTAACCGAAGAAAGGACAGCCCCCGCGAGAATCGCCTTTCGGAAACTGCCAGAGTTCATCTTCACTTCGAGAAACGACACCGCCGATAGCTCGGCCCCATCGAATTTAGCCCCGTCGAGAGTCGCTTTTTCGAACGTCGAAAAGCGTAGGTCGGACTCCGAAAAGTCCGACCCGCTAAAATCAGTTCCGTTCAAATTTAACCGTCCGATGACGACGCGGCGGAGATCGGAGCATTGACCCAAGTACCCCGGGTTCAGCCCTTCGGTTCCCGCTTTATTCAGGCACTTCCCTCCGACGAATCGGAACCCTTCATCCCCGGCATACGCACTCAGAGATAGGGCATAGAAAAACACGAGTGACCGAATCACCAACTGGGAAAACCGCATTCAGATCTCCGAAAACTTATTAAATTTAGAGTAAGTTCGAAGCGAGTTCCGAAAGTTTCGAACGCTCACCGCGCGATAGCGTGATGTGCGCGGAAATCGCCTCGTCCTTAAATCGCTCCACCAAGTGGACCAGCCCGTTATTCGCGGCATCGACGTAAGGATTATCAATCTGGAAGCTATCACCGGTCAGGACGATCTTCGTTCCTTCTCCGGCGCGGGTGATAATCGTCTTAATCTCATGGGGAGTTAAGTTTTGCGATTCATCCACGATTAGGTACTGCTGCGGAATCGAACGCCCTCGAATATAAGTGAGCGGTTCGATTTGCAGAAGGCCCTGATTCATCAGCTCTTGTGCACCCCGACCCGCGCCGCGCCGTGAAGCTCCTTTTCCGCCGCCGGTGGCGCCGAAAAGAAAGTCTACGTTATCGTAAATCGGCTGCATCCAAGGATTCAGCTTTTCTTCGATATCGCCCGGCAGGTAACCGATGTCTTTCCCCAGAGGGAAAACCGGACGCGAAACGAGGAGACGATGGTACACCCCTTCGTCGACAGTCTTAGCGAGACCCGCGGCGATTGCGAGTAAGGTTTTACCGGTACCGGCTTTACCGACCAGGGAGACGAGTTTAATTTCGTCATTTAGTAGTGCGTCGATGGCAAAGGCCTGTTCCGAGTTCTTCGGGAAAATTCCCCAGAGCCCTTCTGCGGGCTTAATCACCGGGACGAGGCAGTCGAGATCTTTCGAATAACGACCCATGGCCGTGTGATTCGGGTTCGCCGAATCTTTCAGGATAATATATTGGTTCGGCTTAAAAAGCCGGGACCCTTCCGGATAAGCTAACTTTTTATTCGCGTAAAACTCGTCGACCAAGTGGGCATCTACGGCGATCGTCGTGGTCCCGGTATAGAGTTGGTCCGGCTCGACATTATCCGGTTCGTAATCTTCGGCGAGGATCCCGAGCGCATCGGCTTTAATCCGGAGGTTAATGTCTTTCGTAACGAAAACGATCGGGCGTTTCGGCTGTTCTTTTTTTAACGTGATGGTGAGCGCGAGGATGCGGTTATCCGCTTTATCCATCTGGAGTTCGAACGGGAGTGGCTGTTCCGTTCCGAGTTCGACGGTAAGAATTCCGCCGTTAGGGAGCTTCACGCCTTTCGAGAGTTCTCCGCCCGACCGCATCGCATCGACGACCCGGGAAAAGTGGCGCGCATGTCGCCCATTCTCGGACATTTCCCGTTTAAAACGGTCAATCTCCTCAACGACGACAATCGGGATGATGATGTCGTTATTTCCAAATTTGAAAATAGCGTTGGGATCAAAAAGAAGGACGTTGGTATCGAGTACAAAGGCTTTTCTCAACGATGACTCCCTGGGGTTTTCTTCCGTGAAACTGCGACGTGCAACTCAGATTGTTAAGCAGGACTGTTAAGAGTTCGGGATCCCTATCGCGCCAATCGTCTGGCACCCGAAAATCGTAATCGTTAACATTTAGCGTTATCAATCAGTTATCTCACTTTTTACTGACTTCGATTTGCGTCTTTCTTAACGCATCTCGTCATAAAGGTTTTCTAAGTAGTATACTAATTTAGTCCGATATTAAGAGAGTGAAAGGTTTCCCCCAGGTTGCACGTATGTGGATGTTCCGGAAATTAATGCCTCAGCTTGCGCTCGCGGCTGCCCTCGTTTTGGGCGGGACCGCTTGCCAAGCCACGGATAAAGCGAAGTCTGCCGTAAGTGGTGGAACCACGACGACGGGCGGAACCCGTACGCTCTCCTTTCTCGACACTCCCTCTTTAAACCTCGGGACCCTTTCTTCCGGATCGACGACCCTCGTTCGACTCTCCGTCGTAACGACCGGGACGGGCGACGCGACGATCGACTCCACATCGAATTCCGACTCGAACTACACTTTTAACGGCGGCACGTTTCCGGGCAGCGGCGTGACCTGTGCGCAGCCGGTCCAGGGAAACTGTTCGGTCGCGGTTTTATTTACGGCGCCCGCTTCGATCGGAATCACTTCGGACGTCGTTACGATTAATTATACCTCCGGAGGCTCAACCGGAACGGCGTCACTCATCATCACGGCAAACGTAACGGTGGGAGCAGCGCTGACTATTAATGGCGGAGTCGCCTACGGATTCGGATCCAAAACGATCGGTACAAGTAACGACCAAACCCTTACGGTATTTAACGGCGGCGCCCTGGCGGCAACCGCGATGACCGCAAGCGGACTCGCTGCCCCCCTCGATTTCAAGGGCGGTACTTATCCCGGGACGGGCGGAACCTGCAGTACGTCGCTGGCCTCCGGCGCGTCTTGTACCGTCGTGATTAACTTCTCCCCCGTCGCCTCCACCACTACCTCGAAAACACTCACGCTCGACTATAATAACGGCGGAACTCCGACGACCGCGACGCTCGGCCTTTCCGGAACGGGCGTTACGCTCGCCTCCGTCGCG
>JANXTV010000362.1 GCA_025352185.1 Oligoflexia bacterium | reverse complement strand
AGCGCCTGGCCGAAGTTCAGGGGCGTTACCACGAGAACCTCCCGCTCCGGAAGGCGAGCCACGACTCGATTCGGACCCGCCAGTCCGCGCGTAAAGCCGCTCCCCGTAAGATTAAGGGTAAGGCGGCGCCGCTTAAGGCATCCCGCGTCCGCGCAAAAGTAACCCAAAACTAATTCGAACCCATTCTTCCACCCGGAGTATTTATGAAAATCATTCTTCTAGCCGTTACCCTCCTCGGTTTAAGCTCGAGCTTTGCCATCGCAAAAGAACCTCGCATCCTCACGAGCTGTATCGCTCGCGGAGCCGATAAGACTTTCGAACAACTTGAAGAAATGGCCGTCAGTTGCTGCCAGAAGCCTTCGGCGATTACGGGTCTTCCAGCCGGTCAGGTACTCCCTCCGTCCGCCGCTATCCGCATGCGTATGACGGGTCTCGGGATGGACTTTAGTAAAGTCCAGATGGATAGCGCGACCCAAGCCTATCTTCATAAACTCGAAGCCCTTACGAAGAGCGTAATCGTCACCTGCAGCCGTCAGAATAAACGGTAATCCCTGAAGTCGACCCGAGGAAAAACTCATGAAAAAGAATGGCGTACTCATCCTCTTATCGTTCGCGTTTATGGCATCGGCCTTCGCCGAAACGGCTCCGGCGGACCTCCGCTGCGAAACCCGCGGTGACCTCTACATGCGAAATTCGGGCGAAGTCGTGCTCGTAGATCATAAATCTAACTTAGTACTCTTTTCCTCGTCTTTTGACGGCGGACACGAGGACCTTCATCATAATGAAGTGATGGCTGCGTGCTTGAACGTGATTTCGGCTGCCGTCGCGAGCGGAAAGTTCGTGCCGATGCGAGCGTCGGAATTCTTCTCGACCTACGATCAATCCGTCGAACTCCTCTCTCTAAAAGGCATGAAAGATCTCAGCTGCTCGACTTCGGCGACTTTCCTCCTGCTCCCGATGGGAATGAGTGAAGGAATCGTTAAACTTAAATCGGGAAAGCGGATCGTATTCGCCGAAGCGTACGCGAGCGACGATTACCACGGGCGGACCCGGAAATCGGCCCTCCGTTCCTGCGAAAAGTTAGTAGAGCAGGCGAAGCGCGATGAGGCGGCCATCGTAAACTTTCGCTCGGAATTCATCTAAATTCCCGCTTGCCCCTTGGCTAGCCTGGATTCGTCATCAGAGTGACGCCTCGGCCGTGCTCTCGTCTTCCTCTCGTCTCTCTACTCGCAACGAATTCCTTAATTCGGTAAACTCTGAGGGGTGACCCCGCGTTCGTCTATCCCCATCCTCACCTTATTCACGATCGGCGGAGTCGCCGGCTCGTTCAGTTTCGCGGGTGAGGTGAGCGAAACCGCGGACGCGATCACCCTAAATCATGCGCTCGGTAGCATAGCGGCTCAGTCGGAAATTTTAGGGGTACTCTCGCCCGCGCCGAATTTTTGCGGAATGATCCCGGCTCCTCCACCCGAAGGTGAGCCCGAAGTCGGCGTCTATGAATGTGCGTTCAGTCCGGACGACGGGCCCACGGCCGACGTGTCTCCCGCTCCTTCATCCCTTCCCTCCGATACCGCGCCGCGAATACCCCGTATCCCGATATCGCAGCTCCCCGATCCGGCTCGCTACTTTCAGGACGCCCTCGGGTCCTTTACCTTCGCGACTAGCACCGGAAACGATAACTACCCCGGGCATATGAAGGGCACCGAAAAGAACGCTAAGAAATTTGATTTCGGCCATACGTTTGATTGGCGGGTTTATTTCTCTAAGGTTCTGGGAACGAAAGGTTTCCTCGGCCGACCGGGTGACCGGATCGGCTTCGAAGCGGGGACCGTACTTATTTCCCAGGAAGCGATGACTTCTCTTTCGACCTATAACGGACTGATCGAGGCCCAACGTTCGGCGAATGCGAGCGGGATTCCCGTAAAGTTGACCGGCGTCGACGGCCAAGAACGTTCGGTTTACTTGAACGCGATTACGTATTCGGATCCGAACTTCGGAAACCATCAGCAGTCACTGAATGAAAATTACGTGAAAGCTTTTAAGGAATGGAACCGGAAACATTTTACAATTCTCGGTGAAGTAAGCTTCGCATCGCGAAACACGACCGGAAATAGTTTTGGCGACCGCACCCAGGATGGGTGGCACAGCAGTGGAGTGGGCGCGAACTACGTCCTCGATAATGTGGACATGATGGGAAAGCCAGGAACGTGGACCGCGACCACGATCGGCCAGGTCCAACGTTTAGCGGGACCCACGGTAGACCTAGTCGACGTAAAGGTGACTCCCGATATTCTGCCGAATATGACGTTTGCGAAATATGGAAAATGGGTTCTGGGCGGCGGGGTGACCGTGGAGAAAAAGAGCCAATTTTTCCGCGGCAGTTGCGAACTCGTCACTTCCGGAAGCGTCCAGCTCGGGCTCCAAGGGGGGGACCGAATGAGATCGGGTGCCCACCTTACGCTCGATCCGAACTCTAAGGTAAAAGTCGGTAGCGACTTTAAGGCAGCGGTCGTAAAAAATAGAAGATGGGGCGACCCCAAGGTAGTGCTCTCGACGGGTGCGGCGGTCGTCTATTACCCGAAAGTGATCGCGGGCCCGAATTTCGACTCTAATGCGAACGCCGGGGTGCAACTCAACTCTCACCTCGGTAAAGGCGGCACTATTCTTCGAACCTCCGTCGTTTACGAGGTCCCCGGAGTCGGGGACTTTCGTGGGCTGAATGATAACGACCCGATCGTTTCCCTAAAGTTCGCGCTCCTTCTCCACGGAAAGAAACACGAATAATTATTTCAGGCAGGTCTGCATCTGGGAAAACTCGGGTGGGAGTCCCTTCGGGTAGACGAGCCGGAGGCAGCTGCTCCAGTCCTCGAGGGACTTCGCCGCAAACGCATCCGCGGCCGGAGCGCCCGATTTTTCACGGGCGTCGGAATAGTTCCGGAGGTGGGAAGCGCATTCGGTAAACGAAGTGCGAGCCGGAAATTTTTCCGGGAGGATCCACGGATTAATGGCCCGAACCCAGTTTAAATCGGGTTGGTCGTGACCACTCGACGCTTCTTCGTTTAGCCATGCGTTCATCATTCGCGAAGTCGTCGTATGGGTCGTCATCGCGGCGCGCGCCGCTTCGAGTGCCGGAAGCGCGGAAGGTTTACAGTTTTTCTCGGTGAAAATTTCTTCGAATTTCTGGACTTTTACTTTCGCGGGCGATGGAGTCGACGCGGCTAACGCCGATCCGGGTGCCACGTTTCCTAAAATGCCGATGACTGCGAGAATTAAAGTTTGCACGGCAGAGCTCCCTTTTCCTCGTCCCGGGGCATGGGCGTCCCGTTTCCGTGTTCGGAGCACCGTCGCACGGATTCCATTTGGCGAGCGGTTTCCGCCGGGCGGGTTCGACGTATGCATTCGTCGGCGGACATATCCCTCGTGCACTTAATGGCGGCCGGACCTACGTTATAACCACCCGTAGCGATCACGAGGCGGTCGTAGCTTTGATAGTGGTAATTCGGGCCGTAGATACCTTGGAATACGTCGATTTTAATGTAGAGGGCTCCCATGATCGCCGCGAGGTTATCATCGAGTCGGTACTTCGGATTTTCCATTTCCTCGAGGGAGATCTTCGGTGGTTTCCGTCCGAGTAGGGCGAAGTATTTTTGATAGGCTTCCTGATAGAGGAGCGCGTTCCGCGCGGCGTAGACGTTAGAGAGGTATTCCTTCGCGATGGCCGCAATTTTCGGGTTTGGCGAGGCGGAAAAATTAAGGAGCTGATTCTCGAGGCGTTCGAGCGCATCTTTTCCAGAAATGGGCCCCTTCGCGATCAGTGCCTTATACTCGGCTGCGAATGCGGCGGCCGCCGGGTAGAGCGTGCTTTCCTTCGGGGAGTACTTTAGAAAATTATCTCCCATGTAAGGGTTCCTTACCGTCGCGTTATCCGGATTCAGCTTTCGTACTTGCTCTCGCCAAGAACCGGGCATGAACTGGGCGATGCCATTCGCACCCACGGAGCTCGGATTATTAGGAATATACTGGGATTCGACGAGG
>JANXTV010000318.1 GCA_025352185.1 Oligoflexia bacterium | reverse complement strand
CAGTTCTCCGGCCTTTTCGTCCAGGAGACGACCGGTACGTTTAGCTCGGAGATTCGCCTCGCGCGGCTCCACGATCATACGACCGGAACGGTCACTACGATTAAGGGTGGCTCGCTCTCGGGATCGATTGGCGAGAACTTTAAATTTGCCCGGTTTTCTAAAAACCGCGTGAAACGCAGTGAGTTCGACTACGGCATGGCGAGCGGGTATTTTGGTCCAGAATTCGCGCTCCTCTCCGATGTTTCGATCGTCGGTTAAACTCGGGGTTGAACTCATTTGAGTCCCTGTCTCTAAAAAATTAGGACGGCGATTGACTCGGCGAATGGTGCCCGGTATCCCCAGGCCATGAAAAATATTTATGCTTTAGCATCGATTGTTCTTTTCCTCTCGGTAGCGACTTCGGCCCAGGCCGCAACTCTCCGCTGCACGAATGCCGATGCAACTCTGATTTACTCCGCATCGAGCTACGGCGGCGGAGCGCCTCCCTTCCCGGGAATGGAAATTGGACGAGTGACCTGGAACTACGCGGGAGTAGAACTTTATCGCCGCCTGAATTACGTTCCGTGCGAAACGGGCCAGTCCGGAGTCGAGGGTGAATGTCCGGCAAAAGAAAAAGACATCATCGACGCCGACCTGATCACCCAGTTCGTCGGCACTAAAAAAGTACTCTCGACGATCGATCTCGGTTACGGGCACGAGGAAACGTATCTCCAGTCGGCTACTCTCTCCCGTAAATCGGGAAAGGTGATCCTACCGCAAACGGGAATGAAAAGATTTTCAGACTTTATGCTCTGCCACTCGGTTCAGTTAAATCTTCCGTAGTCGGGCCCGTCGGGGCCGACGCTAGAGTCCACGCCGACGGATCGCGAGCCCGATATTCAGCATCGCTAACCCACATATCGCGAGGCAACCCAGGATAAAGCCCCAACCTTTTGCGAACGTATCGTGGGAAATTTTCGAGAAATCTTGCGGGTCGTAAAGGATCGGGATCGTCACGTTGGGTTGGAAATCGGCTTCGCTTAGGGACCCGGAGCGACCGCGAACGCTCCCCGCCGAGAGGTGCGCGGTATGCTTCGCTTCGTCGGCAGTCCTGTACTCCACCGTCGCATCGAATTTCGTACAATCGTATTTATTCCGGACCGAACCGCACCGGGCGCCCACCGGGATAATCTCCGTGACCATTCCGCGAGTCGGCAAGGCACGAAGCAGAAAAATACTTTCGAAGTAGAGGAGCACTAAGGTGACGATAACTCCGATCCCGGAAAAAAAGATAAAACGTGGGTTCCAGAAGATTCGTACGAACCACGGGGACAGTTCCTTCTGTAAAACTTTCGGGCTAAACGTCTCTTTCAGCGAAGGACGAGCGAGATCGGAGACGGCGGGATGTCCCGCACCCGCGGTACGCGAAACCGAAGCGGCGGTTACGTCCCTGACCGGTGCGCGCTTCAGGATTCCCTGAACGGCCGGGAGTTCCCGAAAATCGAGGAACATTCCTAAGCAAGTTCTGCAGTACTCAATCTCGACGGCCGATCCCGGCGAATAGAGGACTTTCTCCAATTTTTTTTCGCTCCCACAACGAACGCAGGCTAGCTCCGTAGGAATCCCTATCGCCGTAGGGACCGAGCTTTCCGGAAAATCTGCCTCGCTCCCGCAACTCTTCGCGAGAACGCCGTGGTCCAGCCACATCCCTTTACACTGGGAGCAGAATTCGACCGGGAGGCGCGGCCCGAGCGGAAACTCGTTCATTTGCATTCGGCACTTCGGGCATTCCCCGAGGATCATCGTCATGCTTCTATTCTGCGTTTAGTCCGAGCGCATCGTAAAGCCCGAAGAGGACGAGATCCGGTATTTCGGTATCAAATATTTTCGACTTTTCGAAGAGACGCGAAAACCCACCCGTCCCGATGATAAACGGACGTTCCCCGGCGAATACTTCCTGGGTGATACGGCTTACGATTTCTTTCATGGCGCCGAGGTGCCCGTAGAAGAGGCCCATTTGAATACTTTCAATCGTCGCCTTCCCGAGTGCCGTTTCCGGGGCGACGATTTCGACCGACGGGAGTTTCGCGGTTTTTGATTCGAGCGCCTCCATCGAAATTTTCAGTCCCGCGATAATCGATCCGCCGAGATAATCTTTATCTTTCGTGAGCGCGCAGAAAGTCGTCGCGGTACCGAGGTCGATGATGATCAGATTCTTTCCGGGGTAACGGGCGGTCGCCGCGATTGAATTTGCAATACGGTCGGCGCCGACCTCGAGCGGATTCTTATACCGAATCTTTAAACCCGTTTTTACACCCGCCTGAAGCACGAAGGGAACGAGATCAAAGTACTTCTGACACGCTCCCTTGAGGGAATGCATCACATCGGGAACGACGGTACAAATCGCAATTTTCTTAACGTTCGCCGGGTCGAATCCATTTTCGCGCAAGATCTGCTTTAAGAAGAGTCCGTATTCATCGGAGCTCGATCCACCCTTTGAATTCTTCCGAAATCGAAAAAGGATTTTCGCGCCCGTTGCCGACTCTTCAATCAAACCCCCAAATATCTGACTATTCCCAACATCGAGTGCGAGAATCACGGAGCGGCTCCCTCGTTAAAGCCCTTCACCGGAACATTATCAATCAAGCGGACTTCTCCGAGGGATGCGGCCACGAGACGCCGCGTACTCCCCTCATGGGTATGGTCCACGAGGTAGTCGACTTTAAAGCCGATCTCCTCGAGGACTTTTCGTGCGTCCGCAAGATTTGAAAACTCCGTCATCGCGGAGAAAAGTTTCGGCGCGATTAAACGATCCGATTTCGAGAGACGAAGATTCCGGGAACTCATGGCGAGTCCGTCTGACTCGCGAATGGTCGGGCAACCGACGATTTCCGTCTGGAGAAAGAAAGCTTTCGCCATTCCTCGGACGAGCGCAAGCTGCTGAAAATCCTTCTCTCCAAAGTACGCTTTCGACGCGCGGGCTACGTTTAGTAGCTTTAGGACGACCGTGAGCATACCTTCAAAATGTCCGGGCCGGTGCTCACCTTCGAGAATTTTCGAGAACTCTTTTTCGACGATTTGAAAGGTATATTGATCGGGATAGAGGTCTTCACTCGCGGTCGGAATCAGCACCGCATCGACTCCGCAGCGATGAGCAATTTCGAGATCCTGCCCCGTCGTTCTGGGATATTTCGCCAGATCGTCGGGACGGTTAAACTGGGTAGGATTCACGTAGATACTGAGGATCGTGATTTCATTGTCGGAAGCGCTCTGGCGAAGGAGGCTCGCGTGACCTTCGTGAAGGGCACCCATCGTCGGAACGAAACCCATTTTCAGACGTGCGCCTGATTTTATTTCGTGTTCGGCGAGGCGATCGCGCCACGCCCGGAATTCGCCTAGAGACTTAAAAATTTCCATTTAGTAGCTCTCTTCTTTCGACGGGTACTCTCCCCCGCGCACTTCTTCCGTAAAACGATCGAAGGCCCCCTTAAATAGCTCATAGCCGTTCAGATAACGACGAAGAAACTTCGGTTTAAAGTCGGGAGTGAATCCGAGGAGATCCTGGAGCACGAGGACTTGGCCATCGACTTCCGCACCAGCGCCAATTCCAATCACCGGAATGGAGAGCTTAGCTGCGATTTTCGTCGCAATTTCGGTAGGTACGCATTCGAGTACGAGTGAGAATGCTCCGAGCTTTTCGTACTCGATCGCGTCCTTAAGCATCTGTTCCTGGGCTTCGGTCGACTTCCCCTGGACTTTCATTCCCCCGAACGCATTCACGAACTGGGGCGTTAGGCCGAGATGTCCCATCACCGGAATTCCCGATTCGACGACGTGGCGGATGATGTCTTCATTCCCCTTTAAACCTTCGAGCTTTACGGCGTGGGCTCCCGCCTTCAGGAGAGATCCGATGGCCTCCATCGCCGGAGCGAGCCCTTTCCGTACGGAAAGAAAGGGGAGATCGGCTACCAGAAATTTTCCGGGCGCCGCCCGGGCCACGGCCGCCGTATGGAGTGCGATCATACCCACGTCGGCCTGGATCGTCGAATCATGTCCGTGCATCGTCATTGCGCAACTATCACCCACGAGGAGGATATCGACGTCGGTCTCGTTTAAAACCCGCGCAAAACTAGAATCGTAGCAGGTGACCATCACGAGTTTTTTACGTTCGACTTTTCGGCCTTTGAAATCCGGCACGGTCAGCTTCTTAAAATTTGTTTTCGGACTCGTCATAGAGACTCCTTCATTTCGGGGCGAGCGGCGGTGCGGGTTGAATTAAAAAACTTAATAAACGCTAGGTAGAGTTCGCCGAGCGGACTCGATCCGAGCGCGGTCTGGTGCGCACGAATCGTCGCCTGATCCCCGCGAATCAGGGGTCCGGTAATGGCTTGGTCGCCGGAGCGTACGACGTTCGTGAGGGATTGGAAAAGGAAAGGAGCCAGAATTTCCCGCGGAAGCCCGAGATCATTCTCAAATCTCTCGAAAATTTCCGCCCACAGGAGCGAAGGAAAGTTTCCCGAGGCCGAAACGAACGCGTGATAGAGTGCGCGTTTTTCGGGCGGAAGAAAAACCGCGGGATTCGTTAATCCGCCGAGAATCGAAATTTCCGTTTCTCCGTCGTACTGGGCTTCGAGGACGAAGGGGATTCGTCGATAGGCACCGAGTTCGTAAAACTCCTGCCCGAAGGTCATGACGGGATGAACGCTTCGCAGGCCCGGTACGATTCGAGCTCCAGAGGCATGGAGAAGATGCGGCCCATTTACACCCAGCGCGCGGTAGTGATTCAGAATTGGCTCGGCGACGCTGGAAATCGCGGAGTCGGAGACGAGGATCCAAACGTGGGTAATCGCCGGTGACGCACGATCTAGAACATCGAAAAACGCTTCGGTGATTTCCCGCGGTCGGTTCCAAGCCGTATACGGTAGGCCTTCGAGCTTAAAATAGTGGGCAAGGTGGCGCGCGAGCCGACCGTTACCAATTAGGAGATGATGGGCCGGACTACCGGCGTCGTGAGGTACCTGTCGCATCGGGATCAAGTCCTAAGGACTAGAAATACGCCCGTGCGAGAACGAAAACAAGCTGGGAAAACAGACTCTTAACTTAGTGCGTAAAATCGTTACTGCCGACGTCCGCTTTACCCGGCGACGCTTCTGCGGACTTCGCGACTTCGAAGTCGAGCAACTCTTCGCCCTCTTTCGTGCCGGTGGCATTCACCCAGGAAACGACGAATCGATGCGCACCGAACTGGGCGAGTGGAAACCCACCAAGGCGAAACACAGCCTTCACTCGCTTCTGATCATTCGGAATTTTTAGCTCTCCGTTACCAACCAGCCCCTGCTTCCCGTCCGGGGTCAGGATGTGAATGAAGACCCGCCCATCAAAATGCCCGGCCGCAAGTTTTTCCCAGACGAAAGTGAGGACGAGGGTTTGGACGTGGATCGGAAGTTGCGGGGCCCGGATCTCGTCGACGACATCGAAGACTGAGAGACTCCCCGTCTGTTGATCGACGGACGCAGAAAGGCTTAACGAAGAAAATGAACACTTTAACGTAGCCGTCATTTACGCGCTCTTCTTCGTTTTTTTAATGGAAACGACGGAAATTCTCGATTGAGTTTCCTCGAGCATCATTCCGAAGATAAGGCTCACGAGCGAAAGTTCTTTCACGGTGAGACCGGTTGCCGAATTCTTCCACGTCTCTTCGATTCGGGTGGCGATAAATCGCCAAACCGGGGCGAAGCGAAAGGTAGATCGTAATTTTTCCTGGGCCCGAATGAAACGTTCCTCGAACGCAAGGCGGCTATTCGCAAGTTCCTTTTCGGCGTCGATGAGGATCTTCCGGAATTCGTCGAGTTCAACCGGTTTTAATTCCGAGACGGCCTTAGTAATCGTGGGACGAAGGAGAGCTCCGATCGAAATCACATCTTCAAGTTGGCCGAACAGAGGCTGCTTTTTCTGGGTTTTTTCCATTACTAGCTCTTTCAATCGGATTGCCCGATATTCATACCTATCGGAACACCAGTTTCCCGCCTTGAGCGAGTTTAGGCAAGGGACGGGCCCGACGGAGATGGACGCACGACCGGAGAACTAATCGGATTTCCGCTTTTTTCGGAAGAATTCCGTCAGAATTTCGCCGCAGGCCGCATCTTCACGGTATTCGACGGCGAAACGATGGTTCGTCCGGGCGTCCTCATGCAGCGGATACCCGAGGCTGAGTGCTCCGCCCTTAGGATCCTTCGCGCCGTAGATGATTCGGGAAATCCGGGCCTGCTGACACGCGGCGAGGCACATCGGGCAAGGCTCTAGGGTCACGAAAAGTTCACACCCCAGAAGACGCCAACTTCCGAGGGCTTTAGAGCCATCCAGAAGCGCATGAATCTCGGCGTGGGAAATCGGAGACTGGAGCTGTTCCCGTTGATTCCTCCCCCGCGCAATAATTTTACCCTCGGAGACGAGTACCGCGCCAACCGGAACTTCTGATTCGCTCGCCGCCCGTACCGCTTCCGCGAGGGCTTCGCGGAGAAAAGTGTGATCCGCGGGATTTTCGCTCACTACGAAGCTTTTTCCTCGGCCGCATTCGCCGATTTCGTGATCCCGAGGTGGTGGGCTTTTAGTTTCGCCATCCGTTCGTTAAATTCCTCAACCGAAATTTTATTGCGGGAGTTTTGGACCGCGGAAATCCGTTTTAGGTGCTGGGTCGCCGCCTTCATGATCCGCTTCTGCGTTTTATCCAGAAGGTCGAACTTCACGCCGACGCCTTTCGGGTGGGTTACCGAACTCTGGCTCCGCCACACCACGGTCCCGCCGATTTCGAGCGTCTCGCCGAAAATCAGGAACCGAGAGAGGATGCGCTCGTTTTGATCCATATCCGTGCGGGTTTTTATAAAGCATCCGCCGTAGGAAATATCCAGAATTTCGGCCTCAAATCCACTCCCCGTGCGCTCGACTTTCACCGGTACGACGAGTTTATAGCGAGGATTCATTTCCCACCACCGAATGCGGGGCAGGAAATAGGGCACGCGAATTTCTTTTCCGAGACGAAGGATGAGCGCGATCAGAAGTCCGATCGATACGACGAAAGAAAGGAACGGACTCGTTGATTCCGAATAGCGAATCGCAAAGAGAGCGTTCGTATAGGCGACGAAAAGGGAATTCAGCAGGAAAACACTCCAGCTCCAACGGGTCATTTCCTTAAAACCGTATCCGACCGCAATCCCCGTGAGGGCCAGGGCCCAATACGAAAAGCTCAGGAAGATCTTCCCACTTCGTTCGGCCGAAAGGTTAAAGACGACGATCGCGTACCCGAGGTAAGTTACGGGAAAAGCGAGGTAGAGGTAGGCAATCGCCTTGAGGAATTTACTGGTGTGATCTTTCACTTCTGCTCCGAGTTTGCCATAGGCTTATCGGCTCGGAAAGAGCGGGAAGTGAGGATCGATTATCCAGCGAGCGCTTTTAGAAGATCACCGAAGGCCGGGACCGACGTGCGTTCGAGTTCGCAGCCATCGTCACGGCGAATCATGAGGTCGTTCAGATCTCCACCGTCCGAAAACGCGGAGTCCGTGAGGGTGGCGACGTACTCGTGGCCACGGAGGCGGAAGGAAGCCGACTGGCCTTTGAAAAACTGAATTGCTTCGCATTTTTCACCCGCTTCAATCTGCCCG
Source organism: Oligoflexia bacterium (assembly GCA_025352185.1). Lineage (GTDB taxonomy): Bacteria > Bdellovibrionota > UBA1018 > UBA1018 > UBA1018 > JACMQW01. The sequence goes on along the minus strand of JANXTV010000318.1, from coordinate 9,947 downwards.
GAACAGTCGAGAGCCAGCTTTTTGACTTCAAGCCAAAGAGCGGGCCGACAGTTTTCGGATCGATCGAACGACGCGGCACTGGCGGAGACCGAATTCCAGGATGCGAGTCCGAGGAGAGCGATTCCAAACACCTGAACCAACGAAATAAGGGCAGTCGACTTCTTCACTTTTAATAACCTCGCCCCCGGGAATGCCATAGGTTCTTCTTTCTAAATAGAGATAATAAGGAATAGTATTATTCTTAAATGGAAATATTAAATCTTCGGATCATCCAAGCCCTCGTCGAGGACCCTCACCTCTCCCGAACCGCGGATCGACTCCACCTCACCCAGTCCACCCTCTCGAAGCGAGTTCAGTCGATCGAGACCGAGGTGGGAGTTCCCCTCTTCGAACGACGGGGGCCGCGCGGGCTCCGGGCGCTCCCGGCGGCGATTGAACTGGCCGCAACTTCTGAGCGAATCCTCCAAAGTTGGGAGTCGGGGCTTAAAAAAATCCAGCGTTCGAGCGCCGAACCCGAGCATTTCGTCCTCGTCGGACCGCCGGTGGTTCTCCGGGAACTCGTCCTTCCGTGGTGGTTAAAAGATGCAAAACTCTTCCCGAAACAGGAACTCGAGGTCCGAACGTCCCCCATTTCCCGAGTTTCGCTCGAAACAATCCAGGCGGGAGCCGACGCCGGAATTCTCGAATTTCGCGAGGAACTCCCGAGCTATATTTGTAAACCGCTCTATCAAGAAAATTGGGGAATCGTTCGGCATCCGGGAAAAGCATTCGATGACCTTTCAAAATACCGATGGGGAACCTATTCGACGGTCGAAAATCCAGTCGACACCTGGTTGGTCCGTCGGAATCTCCTCACGAATCCAAGCTTCCAAATTTACTGGGACGACATGACGGCCCTTACTTCCTGGGTCGCGGAAACTCCCGGTTCCGCCACCGTCCTCCCCTGGCACGCTGCTCGGTGGCTGGCGAAACGAAATCGTGTCGTTTTCGAGTCGCTCGGAAAGGAAGCCCGGAAACCGCTTTATCTCGCCTACCCGCGAAATAGCCCCCATAAAAACTTAATCTCCGCTCTACTCGAGTACGGGAAACAGTTCGGGGATTCGCTGGATAATTTAGAGAGATAGGATAAAAAAAAGTATGAGCAAAGCCGGAATCCGCATCCCCTCGCCCGTGAACGAAACCGTCCGCCTTTACGCCCCGGGGTCGGCCGAGCGCGAAAATTTAAAGAGTGCACTGAAACGGATGTCGACCGAAACGGGTAAGAATCGAATTGAGATTCCACTTTTGATCGGCGGAAAAGAGGTGCGCACCGGAAATCTGCGTAAAGTCGTGATGCCGCATGCCCACGGTGAAGTGCTCGCGGAGTTTCACCTCGCGGGTCCTAAGGAACTCGAGGCGGCGGCGACGGCCGCGCTCCAGGCGAAAGCCGACTGGGAAAACCTCCCGTGGCACGAGCGGGCCGCGATTTTTCTGAAAGCCGCGGACTTACTCGCCGGACCGTGGCGCGACCGTATGAATGCGGCGACGATGCTCGGCCAATCGAAGAATGCTTACCAAGCAGAAATCGATGCGGCTTGCGAGATGATCGACTTCTTCCGATTTAACGCTAAGTTTTACGAAAAGATTCAGGACGAACAACCCATTTCCTCCGCGGGAATTTGGAATCGCACGGAATGGCGTCCTCTCGAAGGATTCGTGCTTGCCATCACTCCGTTTAACTTCACCGCGATCGCGGGTAATCTGCCCGCGACGCCCGCTATGCTGGGGAATACCGTGGTTTGGAAACCGTCCGACACCCAGATGCTTTCCGCGTACTACATTTCGAAACTATTCGAGGAAGCCGGCTTGCCCGCCGGAGTCATTAACCGAGTTGCGGCCGACGGACCCCTCACGAGCGACGTACTGGTCTCCCACCCGAAACTTGCCGGCATTCATTTTACGGGTTCGACCGCGACCTTCCAGTCGATCTGGAAACGGGTCGGCGACGGAATCTCAAACTACGCGACCTATCCCCGCCTTGTCGGGGAGACCGGCGGAAAAGACTTTATCTTCGCGCATCCATCCGCCGACCCCGATGCACTCGCAACCGCAATGATTCGGGGTGCTTTTGAGTACCAAGGACAGAAGTGTTCGGCCGCTTCGCGCGCGTATGTACCGGCTTCCGTCTGGGAAAAAATTCAGGGCCGAATCGTCGAGCAAACGAACGAACTGAAGATGGGCGACGTTCGAGATTTCCGTAACTTCGTGAACGCCGTTATTGACGAGAGGTCGTTTAAGAAAATTTCGGGCTACCTCGATGAAGCGAAGAATAGCCCCGACGTAAAAATACTCGCGGGAGGAACTTACGACGCGAAAGTCGGTTACTTCATTCGGCCGACCTTGCTCCTGACGATTTCGCCGCACTACCGGACCATGCAGGAAGAACTCTTCGGTCCGGTCCTCTCGACGTTCGTTTATGACGACTCGAAATGGGAAGAGATGTTAAAAGTCTGCGACGGGACCTCACCTTACGCGCTCACCGGTGCCGTTTTCGCCCAGGACCGACCCGCAATCGCGACAATGTCGAAAGCGCTCACCCATTCGGCGGGAAACTTCTACGTGAATGATAAACCCACGGGCGCGGTGGTCGGCCAGCAGCCCTTCGGAGGGGCGCGAGCGTCCGGTACGAATGATAAGGCAGGTAGCGCTTTAAACCTCTACCGGTGGCTATCGCCGCGTACGGTTAAGGAAACGTTCGTTCCCCCGAAGCACTACACCTATCCGTCGTTCACCCAGGAGTAGCGGGACCCGGGACGAGCCGATTTTAGCCGGCTTTCATGCGGGAGTAGCGGAGCTTTTTCAAGTTTTCAACCTGTTCTTCTTCGGTAGGCGCGACTTCATTTTTCTTCGCTTCGAGTTCTGGGTCTTTCCAAAGTTTTTTACCTAAGGCTTCTTCCGGACGGTTCGGAGCCTTCTTATAGGTATGCAGCGCCTGCTTCGCCCAGCGATGGCATTCAATACTATAACAGACGAAATTCGATGCGCGGCCGTTCGCGACTTTATTTAACCAGGCAAAATCGACGTCTTCCGACAGTTCGAGTTTAGCCATTGCACCGCGGACCATCGGAACTTTTTCGGTGCGAACGATGAAAGTTTCCGTTTCATAGAAAATGTCTTCGGCGCTCGCCGGCTTACGACTGGCGGGTGCGGCCGCAAAAGCCGAACCCATCGTTAACCCGATCGCAAAACCCATGACGACGCGTTTAAAGAAAACATTCATAAAATTCACCACCCAAGTCCTTATGTAGCGACGAACGTGCCATCGGAGATCGAGTCATAACGAGTACTTAGCGGAGGGGGACCGACCACTCCTTCGACGGTGCCTAATCTTTCGTCGCCAATCTTCGCGCGTGTGTCTAAAAAGACCCAGTCAATTCAATTAGTTACAGGACTTCCCCCGGGTGAGCGAAGTTCTGCTACTACGGTAGAAATTCACCTATGGCTGTAGTCATTGATCGTCCCACGACGTGGGTCCCTTTTAAAAATCCGAAGCAATGCGATGGCTGTTTCGCCGGTTGCTGTACGCTGCCTGTCGAAACCAGTGCCGCCGATCTCATCCGACTCGGAGTTCTTTCCGAGGACGAAGCGGCGGCTTCCTTGAAGAAGGCGTTTCGGCGTCTCCATAAAGAAGGAATCGTACGGAGCTTTCATCCGCCGACCGGGCTTTTCATTCTCGAGCAACGGCACGGACGGGACTGCTATTATCTCCACCCGAAAACTCGCCTCTGTACGGTTTATGATAAACGCCCCGAGGTCTGCCGAATGTTTCCTAAGATCGGGCCGCGCCCGGGATTTTGTCCGCAGAAAAAAAACATCCCCTAAGGATGCGCCGGGGGAGAACCGAATCATACTCAGGGGAATATTTTTTACTGCCGTTCAATTAAATTGGCGCGATTAATCTCGGCGCCGGTAGCGTTAATCTCGTGGCTACGGCGGGGAAATTCCGCTTCGTTGAGCGGCATTATTTCGATTCCCGCGATTCTTATGCTTAGCCTTCTTTTTCGCTCCGAAGCCGAGTCCGAGCTCGTCGTCCTCATCCGCAGCAAGTGCCGCGAAAAACTTTGGTATCCCCAGGGCGAGCTGGATTTCTACTGACTCCACCGGAATGTCGAGGTGCCGAGCCGTACGATCCACCAGCGGCGCTCCAAACACCGCGTAGATCGTTTCCGCACTGAGAGTCGTCGGCTTCCCAGTTGCCATCCACCCTTCTACTTGGGGCCATATTCCGTGGGCCTCGAGAAGATCGGCGAGTGCCAGAACGCCACCGACTTCGCTCGATACCGCGTGTACGATTCGACCCGAAACGGGGAATCGGTGCGCGAACGCCGAAAGATCATTCTCGAGAACCATCTCCGTTTTTTTCGCGATTGTTTTACCAGCGTCAGTACTCAGAGTTGCCGTGGTCATATGAGTCTCCTTTGCAGAATGCATCGTGCATCTACCCGTATAAAATTACCGGAGGGCCGTGAGCTTCGCATGAAACGAGGATGAAAATTCGTTTAAGAAGCCGAGCGAAACCTAACGACGCCCCGTTCTGTTTCGAGATGAGCGCGAGGAGGCGCAGAGGAGACCTCTCCTCAGATATAAGCTCTTATTAATTCGCCGGATCCTTCGCGGCGGGTGCCCGATTGATGTTCGTCTGAATGTATTTCGTATAAAAATCGCGGTGGAACGTCTGAAACTTCTGCCAGTTTCCCTCGGAACGCATGACGTACTTAATTTCTTTCACGGTCGTAAACTCGAGATCACGCATTTTCTGAATACCCGCCGCAGAATTAGACGGAATGATTTCCTTACGAAGATCGACTAAATTCTGAAACATACGACCCTCGGCGGAACCGAACTGTACGATCGCCTTTTCCGTGAGCCCCAGTTCACCCTGGAAAAACCGGTTTAGCGCTAAGGTCCATACCTTCTGCGCTTCGACGTCTTCCTTCATTTCAATAAAAGCTTCCGTATAGAGAATATTATCGGTGTAGTTATCACGGAATTGCTGATCCTGAACGGTGACGTAGGTCATGGCGAGCTGGCGTTCGCGGAGCATCCGCTTTACCACCGCATCGGTATTATCTTTAATGTCCGCGACGGCGGCGATCTTCGCCCCCAGGAAAGTATAAGCTCCCGGGAAAATTATTTTTCCGAGTCCTAGAACGACGACTACCGAGGCGGCAATCCCCATTTTTTTCCAGTAGAGAACCGCACGTTCCTGCGCCTGATTGTTTACGGGAAGAATCGTACTCAGAGTCTTTTCAGTTTTATTCCCGCTCTCCCGCTTCGAAACGCCGATTACCGTCTCAACGATATGGTGAATCTCGTCGGAAAACGTTTTCATCGATACGGGGTCCATATTCACGCCGTACTGGGCCGCGAGTTTCGAACCGACGATGCGATCGACTTGGTCTCCAATTTCCTTTACGCGACCCTTAAGTCGACTGCTAAATTCCTTTGCTTCCCGTTCCTTCGCACTTTCGATATCGGCGAGAGCATTCTGGCGAACCTGTCGAATTTCCTGATCGGTGCGCTTTCGAAGATCGGCCATCTCGGCTTCGAGTGTCCGTCGTTTAGACTCCAGCATCGAGTTCGCTTCGGCCGCGACACGCTCGGCGTGATTCTTCGACCCACTTTCAAGTTCGTGGGCGCGAGCCTGGGAACTTCCCAGTAGTTCGTCTGCGGCCATCTTCTTTGCTTCGAAATACTGGTTCCCTTCGGCTTGGGCACGGTCCAGCAGGAGCTTCGCTTCGGCATTCGCCTTTTCCATTCGGGCACTCGCCTGTAAATCGGCGGCTTCAAGCCGCGAAAGGGCCTGGGCTTCGGCCGAGCTGATTCGCGTATTTGCCTGATTTTCGGCCGCCGCCGTACGGGCGTTCGCTTGCGATTCGGCGTTCTGCACGCGGGCGAGAGCCTGGGCCTGGGTCTCCTGGACGAACGCTTGGGCCTGCGCTTCGGCATTCTTAATTACGGCTAAACGTTGGGCTTCGACTTGTTCCTGGGCCGACTTTTTAAGGTGCGCGATTTCCTCAAGCGTAGTGCTCCTTAAAGATTCAACTTCTTCTTTACCTTTACGGCGAATCGCGGCGGCGTCAGACTCTGCTTGCTTTAGCGCGACTTCAATTCCGTTCGACTTCGTCTCGAGCGAGGCAATCGTTGCCTTCAGTTCTTCGATACGGCGAATATTTTTCGATTCGCTTTGCTTAATTTCTTCAATGCCCTTTTTGAACTGTTCTTGCTCCACTTGGGCAGTGCGGATCATTTGCTCTTGCTCGGCCCTTGCCTGCCGCACAAAATTTTCGTGCACGACTTGAATTTCGGTCAGGGCTTTCCGGGCGGCATCATACTTCGCTTGTTCAATTCGGCTCGTCTCGACGAGAGAACTCGTTTCGGAGTTAATTTTTTCTTGTTTCCGACGGAACGTCTCGAGTTCATTCTCAAGCTTCAATTTCGTTCCCTGAAGCTGGGCAATGTCGGTATCGATTCGAACTTGCGTCAGTCGTCGCTCGGCTTCGAGGGCTTCGGCCTCGCCGCGCACACGTCGCAGGCTCTCTTCCAGATCCCGTTTTTCTTGGGTAAGGGTATCGCGCAGACGCTCGCCTTCGGTACGGACCGCGACGGTCTCGTTCTCTAGATCTTGGAGCTTCCGCGCGTAGTCTTCGTCGAGGCGGCGGGTCTTTTCTTTAAAATCTTTATCGGCCCTCGCCATCCGGACAGAATGAGATTCTTCGAGGGTCTGCTTTAAATCGACAAAACCGGATTCCAACGAGTCGATTTTCTGCTCGTAAGTAATATCGAGCTCGGCCACACGCTCTTCGAGATCCAGTTTGCGATCCTCGAGGGGTTGAATCTCCGTCTTATACTTTTCGGTCGCCTCTTTTAGCTTTAGGGACTCTTCGCGTAAACTACGGATCTTCGACCGAAGATCGTCTACTTCCCGTTCCTTATACTGAATATCTTCAAGGACTCGCTGTTTTTTCGCCTCGAGTATCCGAAGTTCGGCGACTTTTTCCTTTTTCGCTTCCTGCGGAAAGTGCTGCATCGGGAAGTCGAGTTCCATCTTCCCGCGGCTTTTCGTCGTAGTTTTCGACGCTTCGAATTCGGCAATCCTTCCGGCGGGAAGTCGAGCCGAAGTTTTCGTCGCTTCGTGAGTTTCGGGAAGGTCTACATCACCCCGCGGTTCCGGCGTCGGCGCGACGAGCGGTTCCGAGGATTCCACGGCTTCGATCGTAATGATCACATTACTGCCGGTCCCGAGTAGGATTCGGTAGTGCGGCTTAATCTTTACGACGGACTTCGGCGGTATCTTCTGCCCCTGAACGAACGTACCGTTCGCCGAGCCGAGGTCCTCCATCCACACTTCGCCCTCTTTCAGGCTAATGCGTACGTGCTCTCGGCTTAGATTCGGGTGAGGAATGCTAAAGTCGACGTTTTGAGATCGGCCGATGACGAAGGTCCGATCCCCGGGAAACTCCCGAGTCGGACCTCCTTCTACCGTTAACCGTATTCTCTTCAGAGATTCTTTCTCCGACATAACTCCCTAATTCGTTTCGTAACTGTTTATTCCCGGAGACCCTTTAAGCAGCTTGGTCTCCATTATCTTTCTTAACCGGAGGCATCGGCGGAGGAGTCGTTTTCGACGCCATCATCCGGTTCATCATCATCGCCTGCGCGGTCTGATGAACAGCTTCCGATAGAGGTTTAGTGTCGTTTAACTTGGCCACCTTCTCGTGGTGCTTGGCAATTTCTTGCTCCACCGAATACTCGGCCAGGGCTTCAATCGCGTCACGATTTTCATCAAAGTGAGGAATATTCTCCGGCACGGTGTTGTTTTCACAACGCTGCCAAAGGAACTCGAGGGCGTATTCGTAACGATTTACGACTTCGATGAAAATCCGCTCCGGATTTAGGAAGGTATTCACAATCGTCATGACGACGGACAGGAAAATTCCCACAATCGAAGTTGCCATCGAAAAGGAGAGGCGAGCGAGGAACGCGCCCATGGTTAATTTCGTCGCTTCCGCGTTCGCTAAATCCATCCCACCGAGTTCCGGAAGGGCTTTCATGATTCCCATGAAAGTACCGAAAATCCCGCCGATGATAAAAATGCTCGGGAGGACGTTCAACATGTCATTTACCGGAGCCGCGGGAAGAATTCCGAAGACCCGGTTGAAACATGGATTATTCTGGAACACGGTTTTCGAGATTTCAACGAAACGCGGCCGTTCACCGCCGTAACGTAGGAAACGAATTTGGCGGAGCGAATCTTTCACGAGGAAAGCCGATCCGGCCTGAATCAGGAATAGTCGATCACTCGGAGCCATCACGTAATCGATTTTACGGCGACGCATAATCGCGCGGACTTCGAAGAGTTCGTAGTACGTTCGCTCGAGAAGGCGTTTTACCGTTACGTAGAATGAAAGTTTATTTTCCGGGTGATCCGCTTCGATGAACTTCGTCATCCGCTTCTCAAATTCCCGGGCGAACCACTCATTCCGCTTTACTGTGTAGTACACCAGTATTCGGAGTGCGAAACCGCCAGTGAAAATAAACAGGAGCGTCGGGAGGAGTAGGATTTTTGCAATCCCGGCTACATCCGTTACGATACCTTCGACTAAACCAACATGATCTGCAATTGCGACATGATCCACGATGGACCCCCTTGTAAAACCGTTATTCTTTCAAGTTGAACTTAATGATGACCTTCTGCGCTTTCGAGCAGTTATACTTTTTACAGAAATCCTTCTCCGGCATACCACTCGGAATATCCCCGGGCTGCTTACCGTCCGGTAGATATCCACGTCCCACGACTTTCACGAGCGGAAGGAGGTCCTTCTGGTGCTGGTACTCCAGCTTATTCTTGTCGAAAATATGCTTAAAGATCGACGTCGCTCGGTTAAAGGAAAGATTTAAGTTATAGTTTACGGCCTCTCGATCCGCCGGATTCAGGGACTGCGGATTCACGTACTTCCCTTTATAGGTCGAGGAAGCAAACCCGATGATCTCGACGCTCGCGATATTCTCCGCCGTCTTCGGGTCGCTGAAGAGGGATTTCGAATACTGAGGAATGAACTTTTCGAGACGTCGCTGCATGGTCTCCTTTAAGTCGGCGCGACCCGACTCGAAGTAGTCGTCTCCGAAAGAAAGGTAAACGTCTCCCGTCTTCTCATCGACGTCTGCCGAAATGCCGGCCTTCTTAAAGTTATCTTTAATATTCTGAACCAGCTTCTTTTTCGCTTCGGCGACTTCTTTAGCCCGTTTTAAATTTTCAGACAGATCCGCATTTTCCTTCGAAAGTTTGTCGACGGACGCTACGAACCGGCCTTCTTTTTCACGTGCGGCAGCTAATGCCTTTTCCGCTTCGCCAATTTTTGAACCGAGTCCCGCTAAAGCTCCGCGTAATGCACCCGCTTCGCCTTCGGCTTTTTTCCGAAACTCTGCCTCGCGAGCGGCTTTCGCCGCCCCCGTTAGTTTCTCGTTCGCGAGAGCCTTATCAAATGCCGCCTTTTCGTTGGCGATTTGGGCGTCCCCTTCGGCTTTCAGGTCGTTCAACTGCTTCTGGTAGGCACCCTTCGAGGCTTCAAGCTGGGCCATGAGCGCCTGCTTTTCAGCCGCGGTCTTCCCCTGCATGTCGTTTAGCTTACCCGTAAGGGCTTGTCGTTCCGCTTCGGAACGTGCTTGAACGTCGCTGATTTTTCCTCGAAGGTAAAAATGCGTCGGTGGCTCGGGATCTCCAGATGGCTAAAAATAGCTTAGCGCTCACCCAGAATGCCCTGAATAACACTCAGGATAAACTGGAAGACGTGACCCAGAAGAGTGCGGCCGAGAAGCAATCCCTCCTAGGAAAAATCAGCGACGTTCAAGCACGTTCCGAAGCGGAACGACAAGCCCTTACGGGTAAGCTAAACGACATGCAGGGG